>NZ_JAUSTY010000008.1 GCF_030813115.1 Bacillus horti
GTCTCAAGCTATATTTGTCTGTATGTTTTAATTATACAAAAAAGCACCCTACAGGTAGACTTTTTTATGTGTCTACTCTATAGGGTACATTTTAAATTGGGCTAATACGACTTTTACTAATCTCTTATTTAAACCAAACCTAGTATTTCTAATTCAAAGCGCTTATAGAAGTCTACCATAAATTGATGGCGCTCCTCGGCTAGCCTTTTCGCTGTGTGTGTATACAGCCGATCCTTAAGCTTAACTAGCTTTACTTGAAATTCTCCCGTTGGCGTATGTCCTTCCTCACCTGGTAAAAGCTGAATCGACTGCTTAATGAGCCCAGAGTATGCGAAGGCTCGGCCTATACCAATCGCACCAATTGAATCTAGCTTATCACTATCAAATAAAATGCGCTCCTCCAGCGTTGTTGGAGGATTATTTTTGCGGAAGCGGTGAGTCAAAATAGCTTGTTGAATCGCTTTAATCTGCTCAGCTTCCTCCTTAGCATCTAGCTGGGTAAAGGCTGGCTCTGACTCAAGCCACTCAGCTGCCCACCGAGCACTAATTTCAGCGTGACATTCACCTGTCCGACGCTCCTCAGCTCGTCCAATATCGTGGAGTAAGGCGGCATAACGCAGAATTTTCATATCTGCTTGCTCCTCCTGCCCAATCCGTTCAGCTACAAGCATAACTCTTACATTATGCGCCCAGTCATGAGCGGGATCCTGCCCTGCAAAGCTTTGCTTTGTTCTAGCGACTAAGGCTGGAGAGAAATAGGCAAGCAGTTCCTCAAGACCAGATACTCCTTTAGCATGGGCAAATGAACTATCCTTATCCAAACCGTCAATAGTCTGGTCTTCCTTCACACTCAAGGCTTCATTATTGCTTATGTCCTGACTCATGATTTAACGGCTCTCCTTTCCTCCATCCTCTTACGGTCTCTTTCAATGATCGGCTTGAGATATTCACCCGTATAAGACCCCTTCACCTCACTAACAGCTTCAGGTGTCCCAGACGCTACAATCTTCCCACCCTTATCTCCACCTTCAGGACCGAGATCAATAATGTAGTCTGCTGTCTTAATCACATCTAAATTATGCTCAATAACTAAAACAGAATCACCGTTGTCTACCAAACGCTGCAGGACAACTAATAGCTTTTCTATATCAGCAATGTGTAATCCAGTTGTAGGCTCGTCTAAAATATACATCGTGCGTCCAGTGCTACGTCTATGTAGCTCTGAAGCAAGCTTGACTCTCTGTGCTTCTCCACCTGAAAGAGTAGTAGCAGGTTGTCCTAAGCGTATATAGCCTAGTCCTACATCGACTAACGTATCCATTTTACGTTTGATCTTCGGCAGGTTACGGAAAAATTCCGCCGCATCCTCTACCGTCAGATTTAGAATATCGGAAATCGTCTTTCCTTTATATTTCACTTCAAGAGTTTCTCGGTTATACCTTTTCCCCTTACATATTTCACAAGGGACATAAACATCAGGCAGGAAGTGCATCTCAATCTTAATAATCCCATCTCCACTACATGCCTCACAGCGTCCACCTTTTACATTAAAGCTAAAGCGCCCCTTCTTATACCCTCTGACCTTCGCCTCATTCGTTGAAGCAAATACGTCGCGGATGTCGTCAAAAACACCTGTGTACGTAGCTGGATTGGAGCGTGGCGTCCTACCTATTGGTGATTGATCTATATTTACAACCTTGTCTAATTGCTCCATCCCTATAATCTGTTTGTGCTGACCAGGCTTGGCCTTGGATTTATACAATTCCTTCATGAGAGATTTGAGTAAGATCTCATTAATTAATGTACTTTTTCCTGAGCCTGATACACCTGTCACACATGAGAACACACCTAAAGGAAGCTTTACACTTACGTTCTTCAGATTATTCTCCTTGGCTCCCTTGACCTCAACCCATTTTCCATTCGTCTTACGGCGTTCAGCAGGGAGTGGGATATATTTCTTACCACTAAGATATTGACCTGTTAAAGAGGATTCTTGCTGCATTAACTCCTTTGGTGTGCCTTCAGCAATAATATTACCCCCGTGCACTCCAGCTCCGGGTCCAATATCAATAATATAATCAGCAGCTAGCATCGTATCCTCATCATGCTCAACCACTATTAGCGTGTTACCTAAATTCCGCATATGCTCTAGGGTCTGAATAAGTCTGGTATTATCTCTCTGATGTAAGCCAATGGATGGTTCGTCCAGGATATATAGAACACCCATCAGCTTTGACCCTATTTGCGTAGCCAAACGGATACGCTGTGCTTCTCCACCGCTGAGTGTACCGGCTGCCCGATTGAGGGTAAGATAATCTAACCCTACGTTATTCAAAAAGCCTAATCGCTCTTCAATTTCACGCAGAATTAATTGGGCAATTTTCTTTTCCTTCTCCGTTAGGCTGATATCGGCAAAGAAGTTCTTCGCTTCACCAATGGATAGACGCGTCACGAAGTCTACATTCTTCTCATTGATTGTAACGGCTAGAATCTCCTTCTTCAATCTTGCACCCTTACAGGTCGGACAAGGCTTCTGACTCATATACGCTTCAAGCTGCTCACGAATAAAGTCGGAGGACGTTTCCTTATAGCGTCTTTCTACATGATGAACTACGCCTTCAAATACAACTTGTCCCTCTCTAATTTGATTAAACTCATTCGTATATTTAAAATACAGCTTTTCACCCTTACTGCCATAAAGGATAACATCAACCTGCTCCTTACTTAGTTTTCCGACAGGCGTATCCTGATCAATGCTAAAATGCTGACATACCGCATTTACAAGCTGTTTGTAATAGTTTGATGTACTACTATCCCAAGGAGCAATAGCTCCTTCGTTAAGAGATTTCTTTTGATCAGGAATGACTAATTCAGGATCCACCTCAAGCTTATTTCCTAATCCATCACAGGATGGACAAGCCCCAAAAGGACTGTTAAAGGAGAACATTCTAGGAGCTAGCTCATCGATGCTGAAGCCACATTCTGGACAAGCTAAATTTGAGCTAAATAGCAGCTCTCCGTCTCCCATTAAATCCACAATCACTTTTCCGTCTGAAATCTTCAAAGCTGTTTCAATCGAGTCAGCTAAGCGCGACTGAATGCCTTCCTTAACCACAATTCGGTCTACGACAACCTCAATCGTATGCTTTTTATTTTTCTCTAGTTTAATTTCCTCAGATAAATCTCGTACTTCCCCATCAACACGTACACGAACAAAGCCTTGTTTTTGGATATCCTCTAGAAGCTTAACATGCTCACCCTTACGCCCTTGAATCACTGGAGCAAGAATTTGCATCTTCGTACGCTCTGGATACTCAACAATTCGATCCACCATTTGCTCAACCGTTTGAGAGGTAATTTCAATGCCATGCTCTGGACAGTGCGGACGGCCGATTCTAGCAAATAAGAGACGTAGATAATCGTAGATTTCGGTCACTGTTCCAACGGTTGAACGTGGATTTCTACTTGTTGTTTTTTGATCAATAGAAATCGCTGGTGAAAGACCCTCAATAGAATCTACATCAGGTTTATCCATCTGCCCTAGAAACTGTCTTGCATACGCTGATAAAGACTCCACATACCTTCGTTGTCCCTCCGCATAAATCGTATCAAACGCTAGGGAGGATTTCCCTGATCCAGATAGTCCAGTTAAAACGACAAACTTATCTCTCGGAATGGTTACGTCAATGTTCTTTAAATTATGAGCTCTAGCCCCTTTTATGACGATGTTCTCTCTACTCATATCCTTCACCTTCTCGTTATCATTCTATCGCTAATCCTATGCTACATCATATTCCCTATTAAGAATTGTTCAGTCTAATCCTCAGCCTTCAGCTCAAGCACCAAATCCCTTAGCTCAGCAGCTCTTTCAAATTGAAGCTGTCTTGCCGCTTCCTTCATTTCTTTCTCCATCCGCGCTATCATCGCTTGCTTGTCCTTCTTCGACATCTTCGTTAACGGTGCAGCAGCATCGTATCCCGCTGTATCCTCCGCTACCTTAGTCGCTTCAATAACATCAAAGACAGCTTTAACAATCGTCTTAGGAGTAATTCCGTGCTGCTCATTATGGGCCATTTGCTTCTCTCTTCTTCTTGCCGTTTCATCTAAAGCAATCTGCATAGAGTTTGTAATCCTATCACCATACATAATCACATGACCATTCGAATTACGCGCTGCCCTTCCGATTGTTTGAATCAAGGAACGCTCAGACCGTAGAAATCCTTCTTTATCTGCATCTAGAATAGCCACTAAGGACACCTCAGGAATATCAAGACCTTCTCTTAGCAGGTTAATTCCAATTAACACATCAAAAACACCAAGTCGTAATTCGCGGATAATATGCAACCGCTCCAGAGTTTTAATTTCTGAATGTAAATAGCGTACCTTAATACCTATTTCCTTTAAGTAATCCGTTAAGTCCTCTGACATCTTTTTCGTCAATGTTGTTACCAATACACGTTCCTTTTTCGCTATCCGATCTTGAATCTCACCCAACAAGTCATCAATCTGTCCCTGTATCGGACGCACGTCAATTGTTGGATCTAGCAGTCCCGTTGGTCTGATAATTTGTTCAATAACCTCTGGGGCATGCTCAAGCTCGTAAGGACCTGGAGTAGCTGAGACGTATAACACATTTTTAATATGCTGCTCAAACTCTTCAAAACGAAGAGGGCGATTATCCTTAGCGGATGGTAAACGGAAGCCGTGGTCAACCAAAACCTGCTTCCTAGCCTGGTCTCCATTATACATCGCCCTAATCTGCGGAACAGATACGTGGGACTCATCAATCACAATCAGCATGTCATCCGGGAAGAAATCCATCAGTGTATACGGTGAAGCTCCAGCTTCACGAAGAGTCAAATGTCTAGAATAATTTTCAATCCCCGAACAAAAACCCATCTCCTGCATCATTTCTAAATCGTAGCGCGTCCGTTGCTCTAAGCGCTGGGCCTCTAGTAGCTTACCTTGTTCATGGAATTCAGCAAGACGTTCTTCCAATTCAGCCTCGATGTTCACCATCGCCTTCTTCATCTTTTCTTCCCGTGTCACGAAGTGGGAGGCTGGGTAAATCATCACATGATTGCGTTCACCAAGAATCTCTCCCGTAACGACCTGGATCTCCGTAATCCGATCAATTTCATCACCAAAAAACTCAACACGAATAGCCTGCTCATCTCGTGAAGCAGGAAAGATCTCTAGCACATCACCTCGAACCCTGAACGTTCCACGGTGAAAGTTGATATCATTGCGTTCATATTGAATATCAACTAATTTACGCAGGACATCATCACGACTGCGCTCCATTCCCTGTCTGATGGAAAGAACCAATTCACTATACTCCTCTGGAGAACCTAACCCATAAATACAGGAAACCGAAGCCACAATGATCACATCATTGCGTTCAAACAAAGCACTCGTCGCCGAGTGACGTAGCTTATCTATTTCATCATTAATACTTGAATCCTTTTCAATATACGTATCGGAGTGAGGGATGTACGCTTCTGGCTGATAGTAATCATAATAACTAACAAAATATTCGACCGAGTTATTCGGAAACAGCTCTTTAAACTCACTATACAGCTGTGCAGCCAGTGTTTTATTGTGAGCAATCACCAACGTTGGACGATTGACTTTAGCTATCGTTTGAGCAATCGTAAACGTTTTCCCTGTCCCTGTTGCTCCAAGTAATGTTTGATGCTTCTTTCCCTCTTCCAAGCCTTGGACAAGCTTGGCTATAGCAGATGGCTGATCCCCCTGTGGTTCATAGGGTGAAACAAGCTCAAATTTACGATCTAGCATACGATCTATTCACCTCATTTTTAAGCCTCCACCTCATTTAAAAAAGTGGATAGCGAACTTTTGCTCCCATAATAATGATTATAGCACAAAAGTCTGTGAAATAGACAACAGAAATCGAATATATGTTCTTTTTGACTGATTTAGCTTAAGCTTCCTGATCTAACTCATTATAAAATTGAATGCTTTTTTTCTTCCAATTGAAATACAAATATAGGATTTTTAAATTCTTTGTAAAAGAGTGTTTTTCACAATTATCAAACCTTGAATATTGATACTTCATTTGTGTACTACCACAGATCCTACAGATATATTCTCCTGATTCCGGAACATAATCATACACTGTAAACATTTTTTTCTTTTTTCCACGAATTTTTGTTATAAAATCAACTAAGTTGCCGATTATAGCTCCAATTCCTGATAATGTAGTAATTATAATGATAATCATAAAAATTACAAAAAACGTGTTGATAATAGAATTTTCAAAAAAAACTAGCTCAGGTGTAATATCAGCTATTATTAACCGGGCTATGAGGAACAGATAGAAACTTATAGTTATTAAATAACAAATTAATACTATTTTATCTAGAGTACTTACCAGTAAAGTTTTGTTTAGTTTTTTAGTATACCTATTAAAACTCTTTTCATGGTAGCCTTTTAATTCCTTAAATTCTCTTTTTAGTGAATCGTATATTTTTCTTCTTAGGTTATCCCTCTCTATTTTTGAAGTGTTAAATGGCTTTTGTAATTTATCCAAGTCTTCTATTCTCCGAAGTGACGAAATATCCTCAAATAGTTCATCAGATAAGAGATAACCATACTTCTCTACTAAAATTTGGATGCTATCATCAATGAGAACTTGTTTTTTAATGTTGATTTTAATTTTATTTAATAGAGGAGAATAGATTTTTTCAAGTTTATCAATGACTAAATTTTGATAACTCGTAATCTCATGATATTTATGCTTCGACAATGACAGGTATAAATTAGTCAACAAAGTAACTACAGCAATGCTTCCCCCAATAACTGCAGATAATATAATTGGTGTTCCAATAAGCTCCAAGCATTCACTCTCCCCTTTTTTCATGCTAGTTTTTTATAAATTGATTAATCTTTCCTTATAATTCCTACATTTGCTTACATTGTTTTAGACCATAGTTCCTTTCCCTTTTATATGCTTTAACTGAGCCACAATGATAAAGCTAACGATGACAAGTAAAAACCAAGAGCTAAATTTACCGAGATGAACTAGACTCCAGCCATTCTGCTGATTCGGGTATGTCCACGCCCCTAAAAAAGTAGCTATATTCTCAGCAAGCCAAATGAAGAACCCAATAAGGACGAAGGAAGCGGCAAGAGGCATACGATAACGATGACCATTTACTTCAAAGTGAACCATTGTTCTGAAAAATACAATGAATATAGCAGCCGTGAGATACCAACGGATATCAACTATAAAATGGTGAGTGAAAAAATTAAGATAAATAGCTGCTCCTAGTGGAACGGTAAAGTAGGAAGGAGGCCATTTTACAATATTTAACCTTAATCTTCTCCATGCCTGACACATGTAACTAGCCACACTAGCGTACATAAAGCCACTATATAGAGGGACTCCAAATACTTTGCTCCATCCCTCTTCTGGATAGCTCCAAGACCCCATTTGCACCTTATAGATTTCTAAAGTAAGACCAATTAGATGAAAGACTGTAATCACCTTCAGTTCATCTCTAGTCTCTAAACGTGCCCTTACCATGACAATCTGCATAAGTAAGCAGCTTAAGAGCAAGAAGTCATAGCGATGTAGAAAGGGAATATCTATAACCTTAGAAAGACCTAGCATCCCAAAAATAAACACAGGAAAAATACAAGCAAGAGCTTGCTGTACTCCAAAATGATAGATATCAGCGATCATTCTGTATAGCTTTTGTTTTATTTGCTTTTTTTGAGGCTTTGTTTGCTTTGTTTGTTTTATTTCATTCATTGGCTTCATTGTTATGGAGCTCTCATTTCTCTTAATTTAGCCATAGCCTGCGTTCGATTCGTGACCTGAAGCTTGGCAAAAATTTTGTGACAATAGCCCTTAACGGTTCCTTCACTAAGATCCAAGGAATAAGCAATTTCTTTATTTGTAAAGCCTTTATCAATAAGTGACAACACTTCCTCCTCTCTTGCTGTCAGTGGCTCTATAACATTTAGCTTATTAGAGATGCGGCTATCCGTCTCCACCATCATATGCTCCAAAAGGAATCTAGCGTAATTCAAGGACTTGTTTTCCTCTGGCGATACGTCCTTCTCTTTTTTTCGGACAACTTTGGTTAATAAGGGTGCCAATTCTTTTTCTTCATCTAAAAAAAGCCGTACATATCCCTCTGGCTCGGCTAACCTTAATGCCTGCTCTATATGATACTGAGCTTGTATCTCATCCATTTCCAAATGATAACCTATCCCTAAGAGTAAAAAAGTCTCTATCTGGCTACCAAGGCGCTCTTCGCTTTCCGTCATTTCTTTTAGGCGTTCTAGCAACTTAAAAGCTTCCTTTGTTTCTCCCACTCTTAGATAAGCTCGAACTCTAATAAATTGCTCAAATTCTTTATGTGAAGTATGAACATCATGAATAGACATCGGAGATTTTTTCAACCATCTATAAACTTCCTTGCGGTTTCCTTCTCTGATCCAGATGAGAGCTTGTAACGCCTTCAATACAGTTATCCAATGAGATAAATGGGAAGATTCCGTAAACTCACTCGTAATGTGATGTTCAAGCTCTCCTACTATTTTAAACGCTTTATTTATATGACCTTGAGCTATCTGATACCTAACGTAAGTAATATACGTAGGGACTAGAATGCCTATGTTTTGATACTTCTTCCCTAGCTCTATACCTCGTAGGACGAAATATTCTGTTTGCTCCATATCATTGAACTCATACAGCAGCTCGCTCATAATCACAGATCCATATCCCGTAATAGCTAAGCCTCTGTTCCAAAATAGCTTCCTTAGTTCAGGGTAGACCTCTTTTACTTTTGTTAGAGCACCTTTAAAGCCTAACACTCCTCTTATGGGTGTGGCTTCATATGTATTTAATTCAAGTCCTACCTCAAAAAAACGGCTCACCTTATCCTGCTTTTGTCCTGAAGAGGAAAATAATTCTATAACAGTCTGATGTTCACCTTTGACAAGACTTATATAGCCACTGATAGCATCAACCTCAGCTAAAAGCTCATTTTTAGATTGTATAGATAGGGAGGCTTCACTACTAATCTTTTCTTGTTGGAGCTGTAAAAGCGCTCCAGCTTTATCTAACTGACCTGATACAGCTAAACAACAAGCTTTAATTAGGGACAGCATTGATCTTTGATTCACCCATCCAGGAGGAAAACGCTCTAGCCAACGTAGAAGGGTGTCCATTTCCGCCTTTTTTAGCAAATAAGGAGCTTCTTGATCTATGAATGTAGCGGCTAGCTCATAATCCTGTGCTTCAAAAGCATGCTCTATGGCTTCAATAGAAAATCCGTTCTGAGCGTACCATTGGCTAGCTTGTCGGTGCAGTTCTTGAACCTCTTTTGGAAAAATTTTATATAGCTTTGATTGAAGCAAATCAGCAAAGAGATGATGGTAACGATACCAGGTCTGCTCATGATCAAGAGGGATAATAAATGCATTGTTCTTTTCTAG
Source organism: Bacillus horti (assembly GCF_030813115.1). Taxonomy (NCBI): domain Bacteria; kingdom Bacillati; phylum Bacillota; class Bacilli; order Caryophanales; family Bacillaceae; genus Caldalkalibacillus; species Caldalkalibacillus horti. The sequence goes on from NZ_JAUSTY010000008.1 coordinate 9,472, forward strand.
ATGCTGGAGCATCACATGTCCATTTCCCTGTCCTGTGAGTGCATCACATAAGAAACCATTCATTCGTTTAAGCAAAGACGTTTTGACTAAAAATAACTGTACCTCATGAGGGTGCTGCTCTAGAACCTCTGCTTCTAAGTATTCACTGATATACCCCATATTCCCGCTTAAAGTAGAAATAAGAGAATTTGCCGGTTGGTAATCTCCGTTCATTGACAAAGCGGCTAATTGAGCTCCTGCCGCCCAGCCTTCTGTAGATTTCTGCAGAAGCAGCACGTTTTCCAGAGAAAGGTTAAACTCTAGAACATCATTAAAGAAATGCTGCAATTCTTTTGCTGTAAATCTTAGATCTGTCATTCCTATTTCCGTTAGCTCATTTCTAACTCGCAGCTTATGCCGAGGAAAAATAGGCTCCTGACGAGTTGAGAGCATAATATGAAGCTGCTGTGGGAGGTGTTGAAGTAAAATAGACATCCCTTGATGGACAGCAGATGACGTAATCTCGTGAAAATCATCCAACACGATAACCATCGGCTCTTTGATTTGTTCCAATTCTTCTAACAGGGTGTACATATATAATTCTGGATCACTATGGCCTGCTGATCGTAGAACAAGCAGTGTGTTTTGTCCGAAGCCTGCTTGATAGACGTTAAGCGCCGAAATAAAATATTCCCAGAACCGTACGGGATCGTTATCGTTTTTATCTAATGAAACCCAACCCGAGGGCGTGTTCGACTCTCTAATCCATTGGCTAAGCAGGGTAGACTTCCCAAAGCCAGCTGGAGCTAAAACGACCGTTAGCTTTTCTTTTGCAGCCGCCTGTAGCTTCTCATACAAAAAAGGCCTAGGTATCATTTTTGAACGTGATCCAGGTATGTGGAGTTTCGTCTTTAATATACGAGAGGAAAATAGATCCTTCTTTTCCATTCACTTCACCTTTTTACTGCCCTTGCTAGTCCTTATCTCTAGACCAAAGGGAGACGTATTTATATAGACTTATTATACTAAAACTTACCTTACTTAGCACTCTTATCTTCATACAGAAAACCCCAGCTCTATGACTGGGGTCTTAACAGAACAGCTTTTATTTAATTTGTTCGTTTATAGGCTCTTGTCCTGCCTTCAGCAAACGGTGAATAACGGTGACAGCTTCTGCTTTTGTGGTCAGGTCATAGGGAGAAAAGTGACCGTTAGAACGGCCTTGAACGATTCCAAGAGCCGATATTGTTCTTACACTTTCCTTAGCCCACTCTGGAATAGATCGAGCATCGCCATACTGTACAGCCCTAACGGGTTGCTCTTTTTCTCTGTACAATCGGTATAAAATCATAGTCATCTCTGCTCTTGTAAGATTCCCTCGTGGATGAAGACGACCTTCACGATCTCCTTGAATTAATCCATGATTGACCGCTGCGCTTAGAGCCTCTAAATCTTCTTGGCTACTGGCCTTCCTGTCCTCTGCACTTAAACCGTCTAATTTAGTATCCGCGTTAGCTGCGAAATGTTCACCCATATCTAGCTTTAATGCCTGAACTAATATTCGAACAAACTCAGCTCTACTTACAGAATCATTCGGCTGGAATATACCGTCTGGATACCCAGATAACCACCCTTGAGCATTCGCTTCTAGAATAGCTGACTCACCCCAATGTCCCCGGATATCCATCCATTTGGACGAAGCCGTATCTCCTGTATCTCTAAACACAACAAGATGATACGTCTTTGCTGTGCCTTGCTCTGCTTGTATTGTAATTTCCCATTCATTTTTGCCTACCTCTATAGGAAGGGTCTGAGGGAAATCAAGAAACTCGTCTCCTATTTTTATCCTCGCCTTCTGATTTTCAGTCTCAAGCTGTAGGGTTAATGTCGCTGCTGAGGTATAGGCCGTGTAATGAAACGTATTAGGGTCAAATCTTGGGCTAAGAGCAAGCTTCTGAGTACCTGCAACTAGTCGCAGCTCCTTCAGCATAGTATTCGCTGAGTTTGGTGCGGGCTTTGGTGTATTAGGTGTAACGGTATCCCCGTTAATAGGAGCTTCTGGGCCACTTGGAGGCAAATTAGGTTTTTTGACCTCCACGACGTGGACTAAACGCTTCTGCTCTTCGGCATCAAAGCCTCTCGAATCGGAAGCCTTGTAGACTAATTCATAGGTTCCTACTGTTGTTGTATCTACTTTCCCGGTCACATTGACCAGAGCGGTAAGATCACCATCATAATAGCTTTCAGCCGTATAACCAGGCTCAGCATATTCCTCATTTTGAGAAATTGTTATCTCACTTTCCCCCTGTAACGAGATCGTTACAGCTGGCTCTACTGTAACCCAACGCGTCACCGAATCAGCTTCATATCCAGCTCCGTTTGTATACGTGTAATGAACGGGATATACTCCCGGTATTGTAGTCTCGACTAGATTGTTAACAGTTGGCTCTCCCGTCTCCCCATACACAGAGCTTTCTACTATGGCTCCTGCATCAACATACTCTGCTCCTTGAATGTGCGGAACGTGGGTCTCACCCTGTAATTGAATGATAGGCTTTTGATTACTATGGATAATAGTAAGTGTCTCTGCCTCACTTTCAAGACCGGCAGGGTTTCGAGAAACGATCTGTAAGGAGTTTAATGAGTTTTGCAGTAAGGGCACCTCGATACTAAACTCTCCGGTTGCACTCACTTGCTCCTGACTGCTAGTAAGACCTCCAGTAATCCTTACCTCCGTTCTAGCTTCCGCTGTTCCTGAAACCACCATACTATTCGTGTTGACAATTTGAGGACCTGTAGTCACTAATGGTTTTTGAGGAGTCTGTTTATAAATATTGGTAATCTGAATCGTCTCTACTGCTTCGTTTCCATAGTGACCAGCATCCTTTGCATACACCGTATACCAGCCATTCTCTTCAACAGTGAAGCTACGCCCAAACGTAATATCAGTGCCTATGCTCTGAAAGTCACCGATCTCTAGCTGCCCCTCAGCCCACTTTACACTTTCTATCCTACTCCTATCCGTAACAGCCACATTGATTTCCACATCCCCTGCAGTTGGTTGCGCTGACTGGGGATTGAGTGCAATGACTGGTGGCTCTGTATCTAAAAGCATATATGTCTTAAATAGAAAATCGTATCCTGCATGAATGGAGCTTTCTCCGTCTGCGTAGCTATTAAACTGGTGATAGACCCATGAAAACCTACCTGTTAATGGACTTAATTCAATTCGATACACGTTCCCCTCAATCAGCTGAGGCCTCTCCGTAAAATAAATATCTGGGTAATTGCTGTAAAAGTCCTGTAATCTAGGTATGGGGAAAACCTGCCTTCCAATTTCTTCTCCATCAGGATGAGAGAGGATACGAGCCAAGCCCTCCTCAGCCCAATCCGCGAGAGAATTGTTTCGAATCATTATTTCGACTCTGTCCAACTCCCCCGTATATCCTGCTCGAAACGTTTGGTAGGCTGGATTTTCTAATCCAAGGATGAATGGAGCATTGGTCCCTCCATCAGTTTGCCCTTGATCGAGTACCACTTCAGCAAAGACCATATTAGGCTGGAAGGATAAAAGACTAGTAAAAAGTAATAGAAAACATACACTTATCTTCAAAAGTATGTGCATGCTCTTCCTGATTCTTATCCACAGATGTTTGTGCCGCTTTCTCCGATGACTCTTACTTCTTATTTCCTCATGTGATGACTGTATCACCTTGTTCTCTCTCAACGTTTTCCAACCCCTTAATTGAATACTCATTCTTCCTTACAAAAATAACCTCTATCTATTATAGAGAGTACATCCGCTTAAAAATAGTAACTAGAGATATAACTTTAGTTATTGGTAGAATTTGTTATATGGCTAAGTCTTAGTAAAGCCTTAGCCTTCCAAATCCTATTGACCTTTAAGCTTTTAGCTTCTAATTAGTATAAAAAGAGCCCTCTTCCTAGAGAGAGCCTTTACGTCATAAAGCTAGGGCTGTATACCATCCATCCCTATTCATCTTATCTTTTATTTGCGGATGAAAAACGCAGGTAAATTTTGAAATAGCTTATGTATATCACAAGAATAAACAAAGCATAGACGGAAACAGAGATAAGCATATTCCTAGGTTCTGTTAATAGCTGGTCGCCTAAAACAGCAAATAGAAACATAGCAGGGACCTTTCCTAGGGAGGAAGCCAAAGCATACGGCCAGAATCCAACCTTGCTTGCCGCACAATACGCATTCACCACAATAGAAGGAATAAAAGGAATCATACGTGTAGCTAAAATAAACAAAAAGGCGTTCCGCTCAAATAAAGCTGTCATTCGATCAATAACCTTGACCTTCTTTAAAATACGCTGACCCCAATCGAAGAATAACCATCTGAGCAGTAAAAACATAATAATAGACGCTGCGGCTGAGCCAACCCATGTATAAACAGCTCCAAGCTCTGGACCAAACGTTAAACCTAATGCTCCTCCAATAATAGGGTAAGGAATCACAGGAAACAATGCTAGAATTGTAGCAGCCCCCATAATCCATAAGGCATGTACATCCTTGGCCTGGTCGAGCCAGAGTAAAATTTCATCACGAAAAAGCACGATGCTCGCAGCCACCGCGCCAGTAATAATAATAGAAATGAGCCGTTTCCAAAAGACGAGCTTTGAAGGTGTAGCTAGCTCTACTACGGTTTCTTTTGATTCTAGCTCTTTTTTATCAGCAATTCCTAAATCTTTATTATCTGTTTCAAAAAATTCTTTATCCGTTTCTATCTGTTTTTTATCCTTGGACACGATTATCTGCCACCTATCCTAGTTCGTTCTCAATCTAATTCTTAAACTTTAGATTCTCAAATTTGAATGATTAAAGTTATTATGCACTTCCATTATATATGAAGAATCGATATTGTTCACGGCAGAATAACATTACAGTGCGAATTCCCCCCACTTCATGCTCTTTCAACCTTTTTGATATTTCAGCAATTAAAGTATTATAATGACTATAGAGAGTATGAATCTTATTTAGAAGTAAACTGTATTAAGACATAACGTTTGACCATATACTAAAAAAGAGCCTCTGCTGCTGTAACAGCAAAGACTCTAGGACACAAAGGCTGTGGAACACCACGGCGTGCACTAATTAATCTTCAATGCAAAAACCCACCGTTTAGGCGTGCAACCCTAGGAGGTGGGTTTTTGCTTTTTTCTACGAAACTTACGCTTCAACCAACGAAAAAGCTTCCGAAACCCAAGCACAAGGCTTAGTACGGCTGCTAACCACCGGAGTACGTCCAGCAACGCCACAAGTACGGCCAAAAAGCTATGCTTGTGGAAGAGTAACAGGTAAAATACCGCTAACCTGTTCCAAGCCAAATAGAGCACGTACAGCCATTTGTAAGGCTGGAGTTGAAAATTCATACGTTGCTACATAGGTTGAAATACTAGAGAGGTAAGCTAGGTCATAGGGACTTCTCATAGCTATGACCACAACAGGTAACTCTGTTTCTGCTAATTTATTGATCAGTTCCTGCTGCTCTTTACTTTGCGCTGCTGACAAACTCCCAATGATGATCGTATCAAGCTCCTTATTCTTATGCAGTTGCTGTACCATTTCTAGGACCCTACTTATCTCTCCTTGATCTGGAGGATTTATAAACTCATTCACCATAGCTGATGGCAAAATCTCTTGTACAACTTGCCCTAATGCATAGCTGGAATATCGCTTATCCTCCACCTGCATAAGATAGGAATTTTGAGGATACAGAACGAGCACTCGGTGCTCCTTATCCATAGACAACGGAAGAATAGGTTGATTGTTATCGAGCGATCCTATTTCTCTATTCGATTTTGTATCTATAATAGTAATCCCCTGCCGATAGATATCCTTAGCAAGCTGAAGATGCTCTTCACAGCCAACAACAGCAGGAACATGCTGAGTAACGTTACCCACGTCCAGCTCTGTCCAGGATAGGTACTTACCTTTTAACCGTTGAACTCTATCATACGCTTCATGAATTCTAGCTTCCTCTAGCTCTCCTTGCTCTACAGCAGCTAATATAGCTTGAAGAGCATCCTGCTGCAGGGAATGCGTATGGGAAATCATGATTAAATCTACCCCAGCTTTTAAGGCTTCAACGGCTCCCTGAGCTGTACCAATTGTGTGAGCGATAGCATTCATCTCTAAGCAATCTGTGGTAACTACACCGTTAAATTGCAATTCTTCCCTTAGCAGACCGGTCATTACACTTCTTGAAAGAGTTGCTGGTACCCCTTTTCTTTTTTCAAGTGCTGGAAAATAAATATGGGAGGACATCACCACATCAGCTCCAGCCTCAATTCCTTTTTGGAAGGGGAGTAGCTCTATCTGACGAAGTCTTGTCATATCATGCTCAATGACAGGGAGGTCTAAATGCGAATCAACAGATGTATCTCCATGCCCTGGAAAATGCTTTAGCGTGCTCATTACCCCTGCCTGTTGCAAGCCTTGCAGCCAAGCCTGACTAAACTCTGCTACCTGCTGCGCATCCTCTCCAAATGATCGCACACCAATTACAGGGTTTTCTGCGTTGTTATTCACGTCTACCGTGGGAGCAAGATTCCAATTAATGCCTACTGCTTTCAGCTCTTTTCCTGTTGCTTGCCCTACAGCGAATGCGTTCTCCGTTTTCTGAGTTGCTCCTAGCAGCATAGCCCCTGGAAAAACAGTGGTTCCTTCCCCCATTCGCCTTACTACACCATTTTCCTGATCTGTACAAATGAGCAAAGGGAGCTTGTGATTTGATTCCTTAGCCTCCTTCTGCAAAGCCGTCGTCAATGAAAGGACTTCCTCTGGAGTTCCCACATTGCGTCCAAACAGAATAATTCCGCCTACATGCTGCTCTCGAATGAGACTCAAAATTTCTTTTGAAGGAGCAGTACCTGCAAATCCGAACACCATTAACTGACCAATTTTCTGTCTTAGCGTTACGTTAGCACTCATAGACATTTCTCCTTTTTCACTATAATAATCCGACTTTATTTACAAAAAGATACCTAATAGTGAAAGCTACCTAACAATCATTATCTACAAGACAATTAGCTATAAAGAAGGTAGGGCTTCATTTGGGCTTTAAACCCCTCGAGTTCTTGCTCGCAAGCTTCAAGGAAGACCTCTGTTGATTGATTAAGAATAAACTCCTTCACCCTCCGATCTCCTGCTAGAAGGTCAATGAAGGAATTGTCACCCTGAACAGGAGAGTTAAATTCAAATTCCTTCGGGTAGATCTCAGCTATGACTTCAAGCAATGTAAGGCCTGCACGTAAGGAGTGGAGGTTTTTTCGATCGGTAATATGAAGCTGTACTCCTTCGCAATGCTGATCAACATGCTTTTGATAAGTGGGCACAAAAGATATAGGACGAGCAATAAGTCCAGGTATCTGCTTCTTATTCACGACTTTTGCCAGCTTATGTCCATCTATAAACGGGGCACCAATATATTCAAAAGGACGTGTTGTTCCTCTTCCCTCAGAAAGATTCGTTCCCTCTACTAAGCATGTTCCAGCATACAAAATACTCATATCTATCCCTGTCGAATTGGGTGATGGAGGAACCCAGCATAACCCCGTTTGATCAAAATACATCTCTCTCCTCCAGCCCACCATTGGAACTACAGTAAGGTCACACGCTATACCATACTCATGCTTAAAGATTAAAGCCAGCTCCCCAATTGTTAGACCATGTCGATTAGGTAAAGGATATAGTCCTACAAACGAAGAGCATTCCTTTTTAAGTAAATTACCTTCTACAGCTTCTCCTCCTATAGGGTTCGGGCGATCAAACACAACAAAAGGAATACCCTGTTCTGCGCAAGCCTCCATCACATAAGCCATCGTATATATGTATGTATAATATCTTGAACCGATGTCCTGTAAATCAAAGAATAGTACATCTATTTCGGCAAGCATTTTTTTAGAGGGCTTTTTCGTTTCACCGTATAGACTATACACTGGAATTCCTGTCTGTACATCAACACTTGATTCAATCTGCTCCCCCTCTTTTACGTCACCTCTTATACCATGCTCAGGTCCATACAAAGCTTTAAGCTGAATATGATTATGCTGATGAAAAAGATCAATCGTAGGGACTAGCTCTCGATTAACTCCCGTCATATTTGTAACAAGTCCTGCCCTTTTTCCATAGTAAGTCTTTATCCCTTGTTCAAAAAAGTGATCCACACCAAGCTTCATTTTCATTCCCCCTGACTTTTAATAGCTAAAAGCCCTTGGCCCCATGTGACGATCGACCACAGCTTCGTATTCTTTGCAGAAGCCGTCACGCAGTGCCTCCATGCATGACAGTCATCATGGACCATTTTTGACTACTCTCATTTGCCCATTTACACCATTTTTTGTTGTTTTTATAATATTATAAACTTTTAGAAATTTTATTTCAATGTTTTATTCTTTTTTTTAAAACTTACTTTTACTTTAGCAAGGGGAAAGCTCCTAGAACGGTTATCCAGGGATTTTTCTTCGAAATCCCCTTCTAAGGTGCAATTTTGTCCGTTAGAATAATAAAGTCCAATCATACACTTCTAAGATGCAATTTTGTCCTTAGAAACACTGGACTGGACGGAGCCGTACCTCTACAGTGACTTCTCGTATTGATAAAACGTATCGCAAACTCCAAACTGCCATTTTTCATAGAAAGAGACAAGCTCTGTCCAATCAATCACCATATGCTGAGCTCCTCTGGACTGTAAGAAATGAATGCCCGCTTGCACGATAGCTAGACCGTAGCCTTTTTTCCTATAAGCTTTATCAATTCCTAATGGTCCGATTCCTCCCTGTTCGCCCTTATATCTTTCAGACCAGTAAACGTTTTGGGCGATAATAGGTGATTTAGCGTCATTAATACGACAGAAGCCAACGATTTGATCCTCTTCTTCCATAATCACAAACTCCCTACCCGTACCACCATGGTCAAAATATTTATGAGCCTCATATTCCCATCTACCAGGAAAGCAGCGCTTAAAGAAGGCGAGTAGCTCCTCCTTCTCTGATCTCTGAAGTAATCGTAGCTTCACCTTTTCTATTTGAGGTAGAGGAATAAGTCCCTGATCCGTCTGATCCATATTTCTATATAGATCATGCACTTGATTCTTAGACGAATAACCTCTTTGCTCAAACCAACTAGTAGCATCACCTAATTGCTTAGGGATTCCGGGAAAGTAATGCCAAGGATCTCGGCCGATGAATACCTGTTTAATTTGTTTCTCATAAGCCTTAAACGCATTTTCTGCTTTTTCTAACAAGCTAGTTCCGATCCCCTGATTTCTAAAGCTACTGTCTACCAAAAGCATCTGAATCCAGCCCACGTGCTCACCTAAATTCACACCGTTAACCTTCTCTTGCCAAAGCTTTGATACAATAAACCCTTTCACCGTATTCGTATGTTCTTCTAGGCACACCCATGATCCTGAGTTGAAGACATTCTGATCTAAAAAGCTATTCTGCTCCAATAATGCTTTTGATAAGGGAAAATCCTTCCCAAGCTCCCGATTCCACAGGTCTAATATTTGATCCAGATATTTATACGTTAAAGGTAAAAATGTCATTCCCTATCACCTCCATGCGATTGTATTAGTTCTTCTGTTTCTTCCCGATAATTCCTCCCTCTAATCTCCTCACCATTTATTAATTTTTGATAAAATTTACTCTTAAATGAAGGGTAGACGTTTCGATTGTTGAATAGTATTGGAGAAGAAGCCATTTTGATTAAATAGAAGGAGCTTTTATGAAGGAAAAAACATTATGATTTGAAAAAGGGCTATACCCTTACATACTAACTATAGGACTTGAGGTGCTACAGATGACACAACCTTTTCATGAGCAAAAAAACAACCAAGTAAGCGAGCAAACAAATGAGCAATCGAGTAACAAAACGAATGAGCAAATGAACAGGCAATTCGGTGAAGGGGAGCAGCAAACCCTGATTATTGCCCATCGCGGCTCTAAGGGAACACATCCTGAAAATACGATGGTGGCGTTTCTTGAAGCACTAGAAGTTGGAGCAGAAGGTATTGAGCTTGATGTGCATTTATCAAAAGACGGGATTCCTGTGGTCATTCATGACGAAACCCTAGAACGAACGACAAACGGTAAGGGGTGGGTGAAGGATTACACGGTGGAGGAGCTCAAATGCTTTGAGGCTAGTGCTGAATTTGGAGCAGAGCACAAAGAGGCTACAATCCCCACATTAGAAGAAACATTAGAATGGTTGGCTTCCACACAGCTTTTACTGAATATTGAATTAAAAAATGGGCTGCTTCCTTATCCAACAATGGAGGAAAAAATAGTAGAGCTTGTGAATAAATATAGCTTAGAGGAGCGTATCATCTTCTCTTCTTTTAACCATTATAGCCTTGTGAAGCTTCATCAGCTACAGCCAGAAATCGAAACAGCTATTTTATTTATGGAAGGTCTTTATGAGCCCTGGAATTATGCAAAATCAATTGGGGCAAAAGGCTTGCACTGCTACTTACCTGTCGCTCAGCCTCTCCTATTGCAACGGGCTAGAGAAGAAGGGACACCAGTACGTCCATTTACCGTTAATGAGGAAGCACATATCCGTGCCCTGATTCAGGGAGGTAGCTCTGCCATTATTACTGATTTTCCAGAAAAAGCACTTCAAATTAGGAGGAGTTTAGCGTGACCGGAGAAGGAGCTAGTCGATTTTCTTATGGCAAGATTTTAGTTATTGGTAGTGGGTTCTTTGCTTTAATGCTTGTCTGGACCGTGTACAACACGTACATGCCCCTTATCCTTGGTGAGTTTATTTCAAGTAGTGCAATCCGTGGAGCCATTATGGGCTTAGACAATTTATTAGCTATTTTACTTATTCCTGTGATTGGGGCTTGGTCTGACCGTGTGCAGACTCGCCTCGGTCAGCGCCTCCCTTTCATTATTGTGGGGATGCCCTTAGCTGCTTTGTTTTTTATTCTCCTTCCTTTTGGCACAGCGGCTCTGTGGATTCTTTTAGCCCTTGATGTGGTGTTTCTTTTAGCGATGACCTTATATCGTGCGCCTGTCATTGCTTTAATGCCTGATCACACACCACCAGAAAAGCGTTCAAGTGCCAACGGTGTCATCAATCTTATGGGGGGAATTGGAGCGATCATTGCTCTATTTGGATTAGCCCAGCTTTTTGATGTGAACCAAAGCTTGCCCTTTATCATTGCTGGTGGCCTTATGCTATTAGCTTTTATCCTGCTTTTCTTCACCGTCGACCGCAATCCCCCTTATGCTGCTCAAACGGCTAAGGATAACGATGAAGTGATGGCTGTGCAATCAGCTAGAGAGGGCTTCAAGCAAATTCTACAACCGGAGCACCGAGGAAAGCTCCTCATTCTTATTGCTATCTTTATTTATTTTATTGGGTACACGGGAGTGGAAGCACAATTTAGTATTTATGCTACAGAGCATTTAGGAGCGTCAGGCAGCGAGGCTGGTTTAACGTTAGGATTTTTCAGCTTAGCATTCGTGCTGTTTGCCTTACCTGCTGGACTGATTGGAAACAAGCTAGGAAAAACAGGAACGATGATGATCGGCTTGCTGACTGCTCCTGTTCTGTTTCTGCTGATTCCTTTTTTCGAATCGTTACTAGTTATTAAAATTCTGTTATTCATCGTTGGGCTTGCTTGGGCATTGGTCAACGTTCAAGCGTATCCTCTTGTAGCTGACTTGGGGGGATTAACGAAAATCGGATTATTTACAGGACTCTATTATTTATTTTCTATGGCCTCCGCTATCGTGGCTCCAGCGCTACTCGGTCTGTTTATGGATGTACTAGGCTATCCGTCCTTATTTATCGCAGCTGCTATTACTTTTGTTATTGCTTACTTCTTTTTACGGGAGGGACAGCGTCGATTACAAAGCCAAGAATAAAAGGACTAGATTGATTAAATTAAAAATGTACTTTGTAAGTACATAAAGTTAAGTTCATTAAAACGTTATCTTGATGAACCCACCGTAGGTGTCTAACCTATTAACGGTGGGGTTTATTTTTCTATCAAAATCGCCGAGAGGACACCCTTTCTTCAAGTTCTGCAGGAACTAAGAGGGGTGAATCGGCGGCGTCATCGAACTTTTCTCCAGATGATTCCATCTTACCATTACATATGCTACAATGATTTTAGAACATATGTTTGTTTTATTGAGGGGGTGAAGACAATGCCTGAACCAAATTACCGAACATACCAGGTTTGGATCAAACCGGGTCATCGTCTGTATGCGTATGCGAGGCAGATGAGTCAGGACGCCAAGAATTTGTACAATGCGACCAACTTTATCATTCGCCAAGTGTATACGGCGCTTCAGCAGAACAAGCCTCTTCAACCGCTGCAGCAGGAAGTCATGGACCTGCTTATGTCAAACATTACCCGTATGAATGAACGTCAATTGGAAGCTTATCAATCTAGGATTCAGAAGCAGCTTGTCAAACCCCATTCTCAGCGCAAGGAATCACAATGTCACTTGTTTACGCTGCCATCGAAGACGTCGCCTTTTCTGAGTTATCCTTTTCTGGATTGCTTGTTCAAGGTGATGGAACAAGCCGATTACCGGGCGCTCCCTGCGCAGTGCAGTCAATGGGTGATGAAGCGGGTTTTTGCCAGCTGGCAGTCATTCTTTGCCAGTATCAAGAATTACCGGGCGAATCCTGAGAAATACACCGGAAGGCCTCGCATTCCCGGTTATATGAGAGCTGACGCAAGAGAAGTCATTCTCACCAATCAGGATTGCGAGATCAAGGACCGCAAATTTCTTAAGCTGCCAAAGACGAAACAGCGGCTCAACATCGGCAAGCTTGGATACGCAGATGGAGATTTGAAACAGGTGCGCATCGTTCCGAAATACGGGCAATACGTTGTGGAACTGGTCTTCGCTTGCCCTTCGGAAGCGAGGGATGTTGTGAAAGAGAATGTACTGGCTGTGGATCTGGGCATTGATCAGCTTGCAACTATGGTCACCAATACAGGTCATCGACCTGTATGCGTGAAGGGCAGGAGGGTCAAAGCCATCAACCAGTACTACAACAAGCTGAAGACGCATTATACCAGGATTCTGCGTCAAGGCAAGCAGCCAAACGAAGGAGCGCATACGTCCAGGCGATTAGTGCAACTGCATCTAAAGCGTCACCGAAGGATCAAGGATGTGTTTCACAAGACGAGCCGCCGGATTGTCGAGTTTGCTGCCGAGCAGAAGGTTGCGACCATCGTCATCGGATACAACAAGGGATGGAAGACTGCATCCGGCATGGGACGGCAAAACAATCAGTCGTTCTGCCACATTCCGCATCAGATGCTCGTTTCGATGATCCGCTACAAAGCGGAGGCAGTCGGCATCGAAGTGATCCTTACCGAAGAAGCTTACACCTCCAAAGCCAGTTTTCTGGATCGCGACCCATTGCCCAGGGTTGAAGAAGGCAACGATAGAAGGTTCTCAGGCAGTCGAATTTATCGTGGCTTGTATCGAAGCCGATGGGGCCTGATCCATGCCGATGTAAATGCGGCAGCAAATATTATGCGCAAAGTATTCCCAGACGCATCCGCCAATGGGATAGCGGGGTTGGGCGGTAACCAGTCCGTCAATGTGTCAACTCCACTGATGTTAAGCATCCTGTAAGTAGTAGGGATGATACTTCAGAAACCCCCACTTCAACTGAAGCGTCAGCGAGGTAAGTGGTGGGAGTATTCATAACTTTGATAAAATGGGGATCGTAATAGAGACTAAGAGTTCCGGCTTTGGTTGTAGTATTTTTGTTGTTATCAAAGGGCATTCTTTTTTTAGCTAAAAAATTTTTTAATGTAAATGAACTTTTTGATATAGTCGGGACTCTTATAAGGGAGCGAGGTGAAAGCATGAATGTTCGATTGGTGAAAAAAGCGAAAAAGGGAGATAAAGAAGCGTTACTGCAATTAGTAATGGCTGAAAAGGATACGTATTATAGACTGGGTTTGACCTATATGGAGAATCCACATGATGCAATGGATGCCATGGAGGATATGATTGTAAAGCTATATGAAAAGATTGATCAGCTAAAGAAGGAAGAAGCTTTTTATAGCTGGAGTAAAACCATCTTAGTGAATAGCTGTAAAGCACTGCTTCGCAAGCGAAAGAAGCTGGTTCTTATAGATGATTGGAATGAAGCTATGGTAAAAAAGCCCGTTCATGCTTTGACTAGTGACCCTTATCCTAATCGTGAACAGCAGATCGATATAAATGAGCTATTAGAACATGTAAATGAGCATCAAAAAGAGGCCATCCAACTAAAATATTTCCACGATCTCGATACCCAGACGATAGCTGACATAACAAACGTTTCGGTGGGCACAGTGAAATCAAGGATTTTTCAAGGCTTGAAAAAGCTTAGAAAGCACTCTGGAGGTGATGTAGATGAATAAACTGGAACAACATTTGGCTGAGGAAAAAAAGCGTAGGGATTCTATTAAAGCACCCGAAGAATTGGAAGGAAGATTAAGAAATGCGTTGTTAAACCAAGCCCCTGCAAAGAAAAGAAATCGATTTGGGCTTGTTCAAAAGCTAGCGGTCGTTGCCTTGCTTTTCATCATCGTCACTGTAAGCTATCACTACAACGCTTTCGCCTTTTATGGCAAGCAATTATTAGGTTTTGATGAGCTCCTAACAAGTACTCTTAAGCAGTTAAATGAGGAAGGCATGGGACAACCTATAGAGAAGCAAATGTTACTCGAGGACGATACGGTTCTGACGATAAACCGCGTGATGACAGACGCTAATCAATTAATTTTATACTACACATTAGCTAATCCTAACGGGATAGATGAATTTGCCGAGAATCATTTTAGGCCGTCTAGAATCACTGGTTTCCTAACTAATTCACAGATAGAAAGCGGTACTTCCTTAATGAACGAGGAGCAAACAGAGCTCATCGGGACGATGTTTTTTGAGCCTGTTAACCCTTTCGCCAAAACCTTAACGTTGCACTTTTGGCAAAATGAGCAGATGGATGCCGGTGAGATTTCTTTTCCTTACGCACCCAACAAGGCCTTGCAAACTCAGCTGAAGCAGTCCATAAACAAGAAGCTAAACGTTGACAAAGGCTCTATTACCTTCAAATCCATTATAGCTACACCTACAGTAACGGTGGTTAACGGTACATTAAGTGTGGATAACTTTAATCGGGTTCCCTACGCATTAGGTGGAGTTGAGCTAAGAGCGAATGGAGTACCTATAGAATCGATTGGGAGTGGCAGTCAATCCAGACCACTAGGAGGATTTAAGATTGATATTCGCTTTGATACGTTACCGAAACAGCTTGATTCACTTGAGTTGGTTCTGAAGGAATTTGCTGGATATCAGCCACTAGAAGAAAAAATTCCACTTACTTCCCTAGGTGAGCAGTCGATTGAGATTGCTGGAAAAGAGCTATGGGTAAAACAAGTATCAACAACCTCACAAGGAGTAGAAATAACGATTGCTACAGATGAAGATGTGCTACTTGATGGTGTTGCTATTGAAACAAAAGATGGATTAGTACCTATTCAAACAACAGTAAATCAAGTCTACATGGAGGATGGAAATGGGCGAGAGTTGAAGGAACGCACCTTAGTATTTGAAACAACGGATGAGCCAAGCTATCTTTTTATAGAAGGCATGCATTATATGAAATCTTATAATCGAGTGATTCATATTCCAGTTACTAGGTAATGTTGGCATGAGAACATTAATGAGATTATTCATTGCTTAACCGGCTACCATACACGGTAGTCGGTTTTACAAGTCTAGAACAATTATTTCTTGTCTTACCTTACTATGATGAAGAGCTTATCCACATAACTTTTTCAAATATTGCGTTATCGTCTACCCCTGTTACAGCCCATATTCCATTACTAGCCTTAAAATAGATTGTTGTGTGCTCCGTTTCATTCACTTGGATACAGGATTGGTTATTCATAATTACTTTTTCAATTGATATTACGCCTTCATCAGCAATGGCATGAGCTATCTCGGGTACATCAGGTATGAGAAGCCAGCCTAGTAAAAATGAGCCTGACTCGTCCTCTATCCATTGCCAGCCATAGGTATTTTCATAGATGATATGCATATCTTCTGTTTTCCCACAAGGTCTTCCTGTAGGGAGAGGATGATGCACGGGATGCCTTTCTAGCTTAATAACTTTTATCCGTAGATTATCTATTGCTAAGGTACTTACGACGTCATATTTCATAAACCCCCGGAGGTTTGTAAACGATAGTAACTCTGCTAATGTAGGAATATCCCAATCTTCTCTTTCAGCATCTGTTGTCTTTGGATCTATTTTAGGAATCCGATAAACCTTTCCAAAGGGAATGACTTGATTGCCGTATTTCAAAAGCTTACCTTGGCGGATTAACCATCTATCTAAGGCAACAGCAGCTAACCACTTCGGCTTGAAGCCTAACTGCACAGCTTTTACACTTAGCAGATAGGCTTGCCACCAGTCCTCTAAAGCTTCTCCATGCTGAAAAACAATGGCGGCGTGTATGTAATCAATTCCTTCTTCTGCCCCACCATTTTCTAGGATCTCCTTAACCCTTTTTCTCCGCTCTCTGTCACGTTCAATTCTGTCAGGAGGCAATGTACGGAGGTCATGCTGGTCATCTTCAAATATTTTTTTTAATTCCTCGTTCAAAAGCTTTTGAGCCTCCTTTACTTCGTTGATCTTTTTTTACTACTCCTCTATTAAAAAAGGTTCTCCTACTTCTATTTTAATAGATGACAGAGAGCCCTATTTTTTCGGTTAGGCAGGTACTCTGCTTATCGTGGAAAATGACTTTCGATATAAATACACATGCACATGCACATTCGATTCTGCTCAATAAACTTTACCTCTGCGCAGCTCCCAGCGCAAGGTGTAGCACTGCAGGCTGGCGGTCGGTTGATTAGCAGACTATCCACTGACCAGCAACCATCACCTTATCTATCATATGATCCTTCATGACAACAAGATCGGCCGCTTTCCCCTGCTCTATACTTCCGAATTGTTGCTCCAATCCTAGTATTCTAGCAGGAGTGGTACTCATCATTCTAAAAAGTTGAACAGGATCTATCTGACATTGGTCTAGTAACAGTTGATAAGCCCTTTCCATATTAAGCGTGCTTCCTGCAAGGGTTCCATCAGCTAGTGTGGCTATGCCATCCTTAACCGTTACCGCTAGATTGCCCAGGGAGTAGTTTCCGTCTTCCTGTCCCATTGCACTCATCGCATCGGTCACGACGATGACCTCATCCTGTTTTTTAGCTTTTAAAGCCAGCTGAATCATAGATGGGTGAACGTGAATGCCATCCGCTATAAACTCAACAGTACAACCGTCCTGATTTAGAGCAAAAGCTATGGGACCTGGTGAGCGATGATGAAGACCAGGCATGGCATTACATAGATGAGTCATATGTGTAGCACCATGCTCAAACGCCCGCTGACACTCCTCATAAGTAGCCTCTGTATGCCCGATGCTAGGTACAATCCCTAGCTCAACAAGCTTCTGTAGGTCACTTTGCTGCTGTAGTCGTTCAGGTGCTAATGTTATCAGCTTAATATTCCCCTGTGCAGCCCGTTGCAGCTCCTCAACCTCTTCTAAGGAGAAGGAACGAATATGCTCTGCATTTTGTGCCCCTTTTTTACTTGGCGCAATGTATGGACCTTCAATATGCAGGCCTATGGGCATGGCACCTTGTAAACGGGACACTTGTAAACGAACCTCTTCCACGTCGTCTTGTTTAGGTGCTGATTCTTGTACTGCTTCTTGTTGATGGGATTCTTGTACTGCTTCTTGTTGATGAGATACTTGAAAAGTATCTCCTTCTAAAGATGCTTCTTGTAGATTTTTAGTACCATCTTCCTCCCCTTGAGTTCCCTGCTGAGCTTCCTTTTCTTTTTGTGAAATGTACTTTGCTGCTAAAGTGCAGACCTTTAGTAAACTGTCGTGAGATGCAGTGACTGTTGTTAGGAGGAAGCGGGTTGTCCCATGCTTCACATGAGCTTGGGCCATTGTTTCAAAGGCCTCCAACGTATTATCCATCACATCTGCTCCACCACCACCATGGACATGCACATCAATAAAACCTGGACCAACAACAGCTCCTTGACAGTCAAAGATTTGAACATTATTTTCATGATTTCCACCTGTAACGTCTTCGCTTTTCTCTTTCTGATCAGGTAATGGACGAAAGCCTTCAATTTTGCCCTCTGTGACATATAGCTCTCCGTATTGCAATTGATCACCGATCACAAAGTAGCCATTTGTTAATACATGCCCGCTTTTCATGTTCATGTCCTACCTCATTCCATCCAAGCACTCAATTTGGAGAAATAGATGCAAAAGTACACTTAAACTGATAAAAATGATCAACTTTTAACTTACTAACTGCAAAAGTACAGTTATTTAATTAGAAATGGCTCATTTCAAACGAAAAGTTGGTCAATAATTGTATTTCTGCACTTATCCACTATTTACTCTAAATTGAGCCTTAATTTAGTTGCATTTTTGCACTTATTTCGCACTTATTCATTATTCTGATAAGTGATTAATATTACATTTTGCTTATTAAAGCTGGTCATGCCTTCTCGCCATGCCTTCTCTTTATTTCTTCTTGCTCGTATAGAAAGTCCACTAAGTGTACGGCTTTCATCTGATTTCCAAGACCTTCTCGTTCTATTCCTAGCTGCATTTGGAGTAAGCAGCCTGGATTAGAGGTAATGATTGTTTTTGCTTGAGTTTTCTTCACATCTTGCATTTTATGATCAAGTACCTTCATAGACATTTCTTGCTCCATAATATTATATATTCCTGCAGATCCACAACACATATTTGCATTTTTCAACTCTACAAATTGTGTACCTTCCGTTTGGTGCAATAGCTGCCTAGGGGCGTGATTCACTTTCATACCGTGACGCAAATGACAAGAGTCCTGATAAGTAATCACTTCTTCGGAAATAGAGCTTTGGCTATTAAATGATGCTGGCAAGTTTTTGCTATTGAATGATTCTGACGATAAGACTGCTCTTTGTGATGAGGAAGGTGTTTGTGGCACCGTTGATGTTAATGTTGGTGATGCTGTTGGTGATGCTGTTGGTGTTGGTGTTGGTGTTTTTACTGGTTCCTCATACTCATCCGCATTTTCAATTAACCATTCAGAAATATCTACGATTCGAGAAGCGAATCGCTCCGCTCTGCTCTTCCACTCAGGCTCATCCTTCAAAAGGTGTGGATATTCCATCAGAAACGCCCCACAGCCTCCAGCATTCGTTAGGATTTGTAAGGTAGTTGAAGCCACAGGATCATTCAGTTGCTCACCCTGCTCGAACACTTCAATGTTCCTTTTAGCTAGCTCCTTAGACGTTTGAATATCCCCTGCATGAGCATGTAAAGCTCCGCAGCATGTTTGTGCCTGTGGAACATGAACATTAAATCCTGCACGCTGAGCCAGCTTCACTGTACGCTGATTCGTTTGGTGAAACATCATATCCATGATACACCCTTTAAAAAACTGAACCCGTGAGGAGGCGGAAGTTTGATCAGAAGCGTCAGAAAGCACGCTATTCATTTCTTTTTTCCACAGCTCTTTTGGTGAGGAGATATCAGGTACAATGCGCTCCATACTGACCATACTTTTTGGTAAGAGGATGTGTAATAGCTTCGTTTTACGTACTAGCCACTGTAACCCTGAACGCTGATAGACCCAAAGTAATGAGCCGATCGTTTTAAGCACTGGTGCAGAAGGTAGAACTTTTTTAAAGAAAATGGAACGAAATAGACGTATTGGCCATGAGTAAGTCTTATGCTCATGAAGAATGGCTCTTGCTTGCTCTAAAAGCTGACCATAGTTTACTCCTGATGGGCAGGCCGTTTCACACGCCCGACAGCCTAAGCATAAGCTAAGCTCTCGCTCAAAATGCTCATCTGGCTCAATCACACCGTCTACAACACCCTTCATTAGGGCAATCCTCCCCCTAGGTGATGCAGCTTCCTTTCCTTCAGTCTGAACAAAAGTAGGACAGGAAGGCTGACAAAAGCCACAGCGTGTACAGTTCATCAGCTCCTCTATATCCATCTTTTGCTGAAAGTCTCTTTGTATTTTTTCAGCCTCAGGTAATGTCTTATACTGTTTTACACCCTGTTGTGGTAACGGTTTATCATGTCTAACTACCTGTTGGGACATCGCTTTATGCTGTTTGATTGATTCTTGTAAGTGGTCCGCTTTATCCTGTTTCACTGGTTTCTGTAGCTGTGTGTTCATCCTTTGATCACGATCCTTTTTCTCTCTGCCTTAGCAAAAATCTTGCCCGGGTTCATTAGATTTTTAGGATCAAACGCTTGTTTAATCGCTTTCATAGCAGCAACTCCCGTGTCGCCAAGCTTCCAGGATAGATAAGGAGCTTTTACAATGCCGACACCATGCTCACCTGTAATGGTTCCACCTAATTGAATAGCCACCTCAAAAATTTCAGCAAACGCTTCCTCTACCCGATGCATCTCCTCTTCATCCCTATAATCCGTAACACAGGTCGGATGTAGATTTCCATCCCCTGCATGACCAAACGTACAGATCTGCACCTCATATTTTTCGGCGATACGGTGAATAGAACGCACCATTTCAGCTATTTTGGAGCGTGGAACAGTGGCATCCTCAAGGATCGTTGTTGGTCTGAGCCTTGACAGTGCTGTTAAGGCTGAGCGTCTAGCCGTCGTAAGCTGTTCACTCTCTGCCACAGTCCTGGCAATTTGAATGGAGGAAGCTCCGTATTGCTCACATAGCTTGGCAATCTGTTGAATATCCTGTTCTACAACGTCTGGATGTCCGTCCTGCTCAATAAGCAGCACAGCTTCAATATCCGTTGGTAATCCAATTTGAGCAAAGTCCTCAACCGTCTTTAATGTAAGTTGATCCATAAATTCCAACGTGGCTGGAATAATTTTTGCTGAAATAATCTCGGAAACGGTTTGAGCCGCATGCTCAATGTTTGGATAAAGCGCTAGCATCGTTTTTTTCGAGGCGGGTTTAGGAATTAGTTTTAAGGTAGCCTCTGTGATGATCCCAAGAGTACCTTCTGATCCTACCAGAAGCTTCGTTAAGTCATAGCCGGCTACATCCTTGGCCAGCTTTCCTCCAGTCCGCACAATCTCTCCCTGTGGAAGAACAACCTCTAACCCTAACACATAGTCCTTGGTTACACCGTATTTTAGCCCACGTAACCCACCTGAGCATTCGTTAATATTCCCTCCAATCGTGGAGATTTTCATGCTGCTAGGATCGGGGGGATAAAATAAACCAAGGGACTCCACTTGTTCAATTAATTGCTGTGTAATCACTCCAGGCTGTACAGTAATCGTTAAATTTTGCTCATCAATCTCTAAAATTTGATTCATACGTGTAAATAGGATGACAATCCCGCCCTCTGTTGGAACGGTTCCTGCACATAAATTAGTGCCCGATCCTCTTGGAACAATAGGGATCTCATACTCATAACAGAGCTTCAACAGCTGAGCGATTTCCTCCGTACTTTTTGGTCGAACGACAGCCTGGGGCATGGACTGATAGCCAGGGGTAGCGTCATAGGAATAAGAAAGTAGAGATACGGGATCATCTTCTACATAGGCATGACCTACAATGGCGTAAATTTTTTCAAGAATTTGTGTGTCCAGCTTTGTCATATTTTTCATCGTACTCCCCCATCTGCTAATAAGTTACTCCTGTGGTTTCTAACGGACATAACTGCACCTTAGATGTGTTTTTTTCAACCCCATCAATTCTAACGGACAAAATTGCACCTTAGAAGAGTGTTTTGAGGAAAAATCTCTGGATATTCATTCTAAGAGTTAAAAATGTCCGTTAGAGAGCGAATCAGGCGAAAAAGGCTGTTTAAGAGTCAAATATGTCCGTTAAAAGTTTATAATGATAAAAGAAGCTGCACCAGCATAGAAAAATCTACTTTTGGGACAGCTCTTCATTGTTCTTCATAATCTTCATTGTTCTTCATGCTTCTATAATTCTATATGTCTTCATTCTTTTGTGTTCATCATGCTTTTATAATTCTATATATCTTGATTCCTTCGTGTTCATCATGCTTTCTTAATTCTATATATCTCTTGATTCCTTAGTGTTCATCATACATTCCCTGTATAGCATCAATCTAGCATTAGTTATTCTCCACCTGCAGAGATCAATCTAGCACTATTATTATTCTCCACATACAATTAGTAAGCAATTCTATAAAATAAGGAGCAATTCCTCTATAGACTTAATAATCGTCTGTGGTCGCTGAGAATGATCGAGCTCTTCAAGGACTACTCCCGTCTCCTTCTCTAGCTTCTTTTTACATAGCCCCAAGCTTAGCTCATGCTGGGCACGCTCCTGAGGAGTAAGTTGCTCAAGTTCAACGGGTAAGGCTGTAGCGATCAGAATGGAGTGAACGTTCATAGCGTTTGCCAGCGTTATATCATGATCAATTCGATCACCAACATGAGCGGCAATTGTTTCGTCATCCAGCTCCTTTAGCATCGCGACATCGGGTTTCCCTGCTCCAGCTATCTCTGGGGTAATCACTTTATCGAAATACTCCAAGATGCCAATCGCTTGTAGAACAGGCGCTTGATACTTCATAAAGCCATTCGTCGCTACAGCAAGGCTGTACCCTCTATTTTTTAACTCCTGTAGAACCTGAGGAATTGACTCCTCCAGCATGTATACCTTTGGGAGAACAGAATGCTTCAGCACCATCTGCTCCACATCGATATCCATTTTTAACCCTTCATGTCCTAAAACCGTTTGAACAATTTCATCCCAATCATACGCAGCCACGTACCTGCCAGCTTTAAGGCGTTGTTCATGCTCTTTCACCAACGCCTCTACTACATTCCAGTCACGCTCTACCTTTGAGCCTATGATTTCCTGTAATTCAGGAAAAATATACGCTCCAAAAGGGTTCTGCATCAATGTTCCATCTAAGTCAAAGGTAATCCATTTTTTATCCATTATTTCAGAGCTCCTGACGTTAAGCCTTCAATAAATTGCTTCGAAGCAAACAAGAAAGCGATAATCATCGGTAAAGAGGAAATTGTTAATCCGGCAAAAAGGAGATTCCATTGTGTATCATATTCACCAAACAATGTTAGCATTCCTAAAGGAATTGTCCTTAGCTCATCACTGCGGATGAAAATTAATGGGTAGAAGAAATCATTCCATACACCGATCAAATTCACAATCCCAACCGTTGCTACGGCAGGCTTCATGAGTGGTAAGACAATTTTATAATAAACCTGAAATTCATTACACCCATCTAAGCGTGCTGATTGCTCCAAATCCTTCGGTAAGGTCTTAAAGAATCCATAGAAAACAAATACGGCAAAAGGAATATTACCAGCTACGTAAACAATAACAAGTGACGTAAGTGTATCCAACAATCCTAGATTCATGAAAATAAGATACAAAGGAATGATCGCGAGCTTCATTGGCAGCATCAAACCTAGCATAAAAAAGAACAAAATATAGGTGTTCCATTTAAATGAATATCGAGCTAGATAGTACGCAGCCAGTGATGAAACAAATAAAATGACGAATACAGACGCTGCGCTTACATAAATACTATTCCAGACGTATCCAGAGAAATTAACCTTCTCCCACACATCAATATAGTTCTGAAAATCCAAAGCAGAAGGAAGCCCTAAAGGAGATCTAAATATCTCAATATTGGATTTAAAGGAGTTAAAAATCATTAACAGGATGGGATAGAGAAATAAGATAGCAAAGAAGATAAGAACCGCGTATTTAGCTCCTTGACCCCAGCGTGATGTTTTCATTGTGCTTCACCCCTATCTTTCAAAATTCTTACGTTGGAAGAAGAAAAGACTGATGGCCGTAACGGATGCAATAATGAAGAACAAGATCACTGCAAGCGCCGAGCCTAAACCAATGGCCTGTCCGCCCTCAACAGAACCAAACGCTAAGCGGTAGAAATAAGTCGCTAAAACGTCAGTGGAATAATAAGGTCCACCTGATGATCCCTGCATGGCAAAGATAAGCTCAAAGATTTCAAAGGAACTAATAAACGTAAGAATAGTCATAATCATAAGTGCTGGAAGAACCATTGGAACTGTGATTTTAAAAATCATGGTCAGCCCCCGAGCTCCATCAATTCTTGCCGCCTCAAAAATTTCATCATCAATAGCCTGTAATCCCGCTAGGAAAATAAGCATGGCAAAACCAATACTTGACCAGCTGTTGACTAGGATGATTGTATACAAAGCTGTATCTGTGCTTCCCAGCCAAGGCATAGCTAGATTATCTAAGCCTATCATTCTAAGAAAGGAGTTCAAAGCCCCGTTAGTTGGATTTAGAATCAAGCTGAATAAGAATCCAATAACAATAACGGAAAGTAGCTTAGGTATAAAAAAGACGGATTTGAAAAACTCTCTCCCTTTGATCTTACTATGAAGTAACAACGCTAATATAAAAGCCACAACTAGCTTGGAAAAGAAGCTGACAACGAAAACTATCCAGTTGTGATTTAATGCATTCGTAAACGTTTCTTTATACGGAGATTGGGTCAATAGTGTCACGAAATTCTGAATCCCAATAAAAGCGTCACGTGTAAAGCCATTAAACGAATAGAAGCTGTTCAGAAAAGCTGTGAAAATCGGATAAATTTGAAAGACGATGTAAAAAAGAAGAGCAGGCAATAAAAATAAGTGAACCAAATGCTTTTTCATGTTTTTCTTTTTTTTGATTGTTCTAACTTCTTGTGGTTGATCTTCCTGTAAAGAAGGCATCTCGTTCTATTCCTCCTCTTTTATTAGAAAAACTTGGTCTCTCTCTAGCCATTTCATTTCAAAATGTCGAAAGGCTAGACAGTAGCTTGTAACAAACTAGCTACTTAAAATATTCGTTTATCAGATGAGAAACGCAAAGTGATTTGTTTGTCATCTGATAAACGCAGTTACTCGTTTTTGTTAAACAACATACAGCCAGCAATGAGTGACTGTATATTGTTTTAGTCATTTGTCATCGCATATTGAGCTTAGTACAATTGGCCGATTTTTTACTCTTGCTTAGCTCTTTCTGCCGCAACCTGAGTATCATCTAGCACCTTATCAAGGTCAATTTCACCTAGATATAATCCCTGCAGGGCGTCTTCAAATGTTGTTTTCCCTGTAGGTGAACCTTCACCATAATGAACTAGCATTAAATATGGTGTAGAGTTCTTCGCACTTGCTTCAGAAATTTGATTCACGATTGGATGGCTAGGCTGCACGCCTGACACAGGGCTTACACGGTTTAGTTCATCACTGAACATCTGACCAAAATCTACTGATGTCATAAACTCCATGAATTTAAGAGCAGCTTCTTGGTTTCTGGAGTTTTTCACTACTCCATAGGATCCATCTACCCATTGTGTTACATGAGCATCTTCACCTTTGGAAGTAGCTAATCCTGGAATAACGCCAAACTCAATGTCTGGTGCATTGTTTTCAAAAGTAGCTAAACGATAGTCTCCATTGATGTACATAGCCGCTTGCTCTGTATAAATTAGAGATTGAGCATCGTTATCATCTAATCCCATAAAATGCTGCGGGAAAAACTCTTCTAATTCTTGCATCTTAACAACAGAGTCAGCGAAAGCTGCGTCTTTTAAATCTGTTGATCCAGAGGTAAGCTTATCTACAAAATCATTGCCTCCGTAGATCGCTGGTCCAACTACACCATGAGTCATAGAAAGAAGGTAAGCAGCTCGTCCACCCTGAGCGATCGGAATCACTCCATTATCCTTTAATTGCTGACTCACTTGAACTAATTCATCATAGGTTTCAGGAACTTCTATTCCATATTCATCAAAGATAGCTTTATTATAAAAGATAACTCCAGAGTTAATCGATAACGGAATTCCGTAAACGCTTCCATCATTCCCTCTAGCTGCATCCAAATATGCTTCTGGAATGTTCTCTAGTCCTGCAAGATCATCTAAGGAAACAAGATAATCATTATCAGCAATCGTTTTTGCTCCAGAGTAAGGACGAAGCTGAATAATATCAGGTCCAGAACCAGCTACTAAGGAGTTCGTTAAGATTGTGTTGTACTCTGTAGACTGAAACGGTTCAAACTTAATCGTAATATTAGGATTTTCGTCTTGGAATGCAGCAATTAACTTTTCATAAGCTGGTCTATCCTCTGGTCTCCAGCTATACATGGTCAATTGTATCGCTTGTCCACTCCCTACTTCAGTTCCCCCATTTGTACCCGGCTCTTCAGTATCTGTGCTTGTATCAGGATTTTCTTCAGAATTGGAACTACAACCAAAAGCAACTAAACATAATACAAGAAACATAGCTAGAACGACAAAATTCTTTTTGTTCAACATAATTGTTGCCCCTCTCATATAGATGTCATTTTCATGCTTTGTGTAAATCTAGATGCTGGTCTAACCGTCTACTCTGATTTTCAAGCATCCCCCTCCATAAATCTCATTCTTTTGAACGTGTAGCAGACACCTACCACTCAAAATGATGAAATTTAATTTCTAAACAAACCCATTATATCATGAAATAAAATTTTATAAATCAGAAATATGCTAAATTTGTCGAAAAGTCGTCACTGAACATGCTTGAACATAGGGTTTAACTTAGAAAATTGTATATCTCATTAAAATTCGATCTAAAACATAGCTCTTATCATATTATGGACCTTTGGTCTAATATCTAGAATGTGTGGTTCTCTCCCGTAATGGACACGATTGGTTAAAAGAATAACATGAAGCTCCTCTTCAGGATCAAACCAGAGACTTGTTCCAGTGAACCCTGTATGACCATAGGATAAATCTGAGAATAGCTCTCCACAGGCTGAGTAGGAGATAGGGGACTTCATCATCCAGCCCAATCCTCTGCCTTCATCCAGTGCAGGTGTAAAGTTTTTTTTGCTTAGTCTAATACTTGCCTCAGAGAGTATAGGTTTATCCCTGCCATTTAGCTCAATCATTCTTGCAAATTTAGCTAGATCCTGGACGGTAGAAAACAAGCCTGCATGACCACTTACGCCCCCCATTGTCTCTGCTTTTTCGTCATGGACAATGCCACATTTATACTCTTGCCTTATTGGGCAGAGCTCTGTAGCTGCATAACGCTCTATGGGGAAGCTCGGGTTAAAGCCTGTATCCTTCATATCTAGTGGATCAAAGATGACTTTCGCACAGTATTGATCAAACGCTTCTCCAGTCACTCTCTCAATTAAAAAGGATAGGAGAATCATGCCTAGATCACTGTAAATGACTTTTTGTCCAGGTTCATAAATCAATTGTTCTGCACAAATAGCTTCTAAAATTTCTTTTTTAGCTAACTGCTGTTTATGATACGGGCGATCCGCTACAAGTCCTGAAGAGTGAGTAAGGAGATGGAAAATTCTTATTTTGTCCTTATCATGGGAGTCAAATTCAGGAATGTGCTTAGAAACAGAATCATACAATCCTAGCTTCCCTTCCTCTAATAGCTTCAATGTAGCGGGAAGTGTAGCTATGACCTTTGTTAAAGACGCAAGATCAAAAACAGTATCTAGTTTCATTTCTGTCGGAGTAGGAAATACTGTCTTGTAGCCTAGTGCTTCCTGACAGACAAGCTGTCCACGATGTGAGACGTGTAAAACAGCACCTGGTAGGCGGTTTTTCTTAATCTCATTCTCTAGAAATGTAAGCACTAGTGAGAGCTTCATCCTGCATCTCCCTCCTTCACTTTCAGCACATGACCTATCGCAGCTCGAACCATACCGCCAGCTTCTTCAATAGACCTTCTCGCTTCATTAGCTGTCGCATCTCCTTCAATCATCACAATGGCGGTCTTCACTTCTTGATCGGCAAGATCAAGCACCTGCTGCGCTTTTTCATATGAGCTATTTGTCACGTTTGCCACGATTCTTCTTGCCCGATCTATTAGCTTTACATTTGTTGGAGCTAAATCAATCATCAAGTTTTGATAGACTTTTCCTAGCTTTACCATGGTTGCGGTAGAAAGCATGTTTAAAACCATTTTTTGAGCCGTAGCTGCCTTTAGTCTAGTTGACCCCATGATCACTTCTGGACCTACTTCAACTTCGATGGCAATATCCGCTACTTGCCCAACTCTAGAATTTGAGTTACAGGCAATTCCTACTGTAGCTGCCCCTACTTCCTTAGCATACTGTAGAGCGCCAACCACGTAAGGTGTTCGGCCACTTGCCGTAATCCCAACTACCGTATCACCTGCTTGAAGCTCTTTCTCGATTAGGTCTAGCCTACCATGCTCACTACTGTCCTCCGCACCCTCAACCGCCTGGAGGATGGCCTTTGATCCACCTGCCATAATAGCTTGAACCATTTCATGTGGAGTACCAAAGGTTGGAGGACATTCAGCTGCATCTAGTATTCCCAATCTTCCACTAGTTCCTGCCCCTACATAAATCAATCTTCCTCCATGTCGAATAGAATGGTGGATTTGATCTACAGCCTCTGATATCGGTTGAAGGCAGTTTTGGACCGCTTGGGCCACCTTATGATCCTCATTATTCATAATCTTGAGGATATCATAGGTTGACTGCTTGTCGATATTCCTTGATTGTTCATTAATCTGCTCCGTGGTCAACGAAATTAGATCTTCCTTCAACATGAACAGCTCCTACCCTAAATTATTCTGTGATGTTACCTACATTTTTAAATGCTATGATCCATATACAAAATCTTGTGACTTTACCTGTTGTTGTTTATTACTGTGTTTCATAATAAATCATAATTACTAAATCATTTATAAAATAATATTTTAAAGTAATTATAATTTAAATGAAATTATATTTCAACATATTTATTACTATTATGATTTGAGTGACTTTTCTATTCCTTTTTCCCCCTGAGGTCTCGATCCAAAAAAATCCCCTTTGTTCTTTGGAACAAAGAGGTAGTTTGAGAGTATTATCACTGCATTTACAACGTTCTCAATATATTCTATCAGGAGAAAACGTGATTCTCTTAAAATAGGTCAGTTATTCATAAACCTTATGGGATTGTATAGCTTCTCTCGTTTTGTCTAAGTGCTTAATCGTCTCCTCATATCTCATGCTTGCTAAAGCAACAAACAGAATATCAATAATGTTTAATTGAGCCATTCTTGATGCCGTTGCAGCACTCCTGAAGCTACTTTCTTTAGTAGGTGACGTATAAAGGCGTATATTAGCTAAACCAGCTAATGGTGTTTGACCATACTTTGTAATACTGATGCGTGTGGATTGTGAGGCCAATTCAAATACCTCAACAACTTCCTTTGTGCTACCTGAGTGAGAAACGCCTATGACAACATCCTCAGGTCCTGCGTTCGCCGCTGCTACAGCAGCAATGTGGAAATCTGTGTACGTGTTACACTGAATGTTAATCCTCATAAACTTTTGATGTGCATCTTGAGCGATGATAGAGGAAGCACCTACTCCATAAATGAGCAGCTGCTTACAGTTCATAATTGCTGTTACTGCTTTTTCTACTTCATCTTGATTGATTAAGTCCATCGTTTCACGGATCGCTTGAATATTGTTAGTCGATACCTTGGCAACAACATCCTTCATCTGTTCATTAGGTAGGATGTCGTAGTATTTTTCTGCTACAGGCTTCTGAAGGTCTCCAGCCACTCTAATTTTTAATTCAGAGAAGCTTTTGAAATCTAGCCTTTTACACAATCTAATAATTGCTGCCTCGCTAGACTGACTAGCTTTTGCTAAATCAGCAATCGTTAGCTTTATTGCTTTACCAGGCTCTTCTAAAATGTATTCTGCCACTTTCCTTTCTGAAGGCCGTAGAATATGTAGCATCTCTTTTATAATTGTAATTCCACCAGACATCATAAACATCACCTAGCCCGTTCCTTATTTTTTCATGCCTCTTCTACAATTCCTTGGATCTCCCTTACAGGAGTACCATGCTAAATTAGCTTTTTTGCTGCTACTATAGCTCCATACACAGGAGGTTGATCTGGAATAATGAATTGTGTCTGAATGGAGTGGTCTCTAAATTGCTCTTGAATAATTGGCAAAAACCAGTCAGAGCGCTGATAAATCCCTCCAGCTAAAACAACTGGCACAGTAAAATCCGTAGACGCTTTGTGTGCGTAAAGCTGGCTCACTAAGCTATCCATTTGCTCAGCCATATCTACAGCCGCCTGCTTAAGGATTTGAATCGCTATCTTATCCCCTTGGTCTGCCGCTAAGAAAACCAATTTCGTTACAGAGGATATCACCGTTCTTGAACGCTCCATATCATAAATATGCTCTAGAAGCTCATAAGGACTACTCACCTCAAAATGCTCTAGAATAAGCTGTGAGAGAAGAGTTTCTTTTCCTCGTCCGTCAACCGCATGATAGAAAGCAATACATGCTGCTCTACCAATCGCATAGCCACTTCCAGGGTCACCCAGAAGATAGCCCCATCCCCCAACTCTCTGTCTCTTTCCTTCATCGTTTATTCCAAAGCATATAGAACCAGTCCCTGCAATATTCACGACTCCTGGCTCCCCAAGTGATCCAGAAAATAAAGCATTTACCGCATCATTATCTATCCCTATTTTCGTTTGCGAGGGTAATAGCTCTGTCAACGTTTCTGTAAGCAGCTGCTTATTACTCGGGCGGTCTGCCCCAGCTACTCCCGCAAAGCAGGCGAGCGTATGCTGAAACAGATTAGGAATTTGATCTGCGAGATGGACAAACAGCTTTTCAAACTGAGCTTTGATATAGCTCTGCTCCATACTATTCGGATTTGTTGGTCCAACGGTAACTGAAGCGAGTATCGAGCCTTCTATATTAGCTACAGCCCCTGTTGTTTTTGTCCCGCCTCCATCTATACCGATAATATACATGAGGATTCCCCTTCCTGATGTTCTAGCTCCCTCAAAAGAAATTCGAATAAATATTTTATATGTATTATACATGAAATGAAATTTTTTTTCAGAACAAAAAAAGGATCTGTAGAATAATTCTACAAATCCTAGTTTTTCACCTTTATTTCCTCGTTTTGTTTCGTAGATTTCCGATTCAAACGCTGTAAAAGAAGCTGGAGGAGAGAATTAGAGGTACCTTCAAGGTAATAAGGTACGTCCTCATCTGGACAAAGAATGATTCCAAGCTGATGATGGTCCTCCTGATAAACAGACGATTTAGGAAATTTAATCTCACCTTGAAGATCAAGAACGTCTAGCTTGCAAAAGGCTAAATTGTTTTGCATAGCAGCATACAAGTCCTTACGTCGTTTTAGGGCTTGTCCATTTGCTTTAAGAATCACCTCTCCAGCCTGTAAGCCCATTTTTGCAGCAGGTGAACCAGGGATGATCGCTAATATTTTCAACCCTTCATTCGGGTGTACATAGATTGGTATCGCTTTAGCTTCCTTCATACGGCTCGCCCATATCATGGCATCATGTCCCAGAAAACTAAAAAGAATGGTAGGCCATATAAACCAAGCACTGATAAAGGCAGTAAGAGCACTAAAACCGATAAGAACCACACTATAGATAACCAGCCAAATAGCCGAAGACCTTGCTTTCTGCTGTGGAGTAGCACTAATCGTCTGCTCTGAATAACCTAACACAGCCGGTACAAGCATAAGCGAAAGGGGAAGAAGAAGCTCCCCTGAAAAAATGGGCCAGCCTTGAAACAAACCCTGCACCACGTTCTGTTCACTAGGAATCAGTAAGAATAGAGGCACAAACCAAAAGTGCTGAATATGGAACGCACCCACCAAACGTCCTCTTTTACTATGTATGAATATAGGTGTAGCTTTTTTTGCTCCAGATAAATAAACCAACAACGCTTCCACAAGATGAAGGAAAGCCACAAGGACAAAAATAGAGGGCAGTTCAGCCAGTCCCACTGTTTCCCCTAAGGTAGCAAGAACCGGAATGGTTTGTAGCTGGGGAAATAGGTCGACTAATGCAACAAGGAGAGCTAAAATTGCACCAGCGTAAGCAAAGCAAAGATACCTAACATGGAAAAGGGCTAGTAGAATAGCCACTAACCACAGGAATAAAAATACTTGAGCAGAAAGCACAACCCCGAAACCAACGATAAAAAGGGAAGCCACTAATCCACCCAGTAAACCAAAAAATACGGATTGAAGTACACCTTCTGCTACTGTATGAAGCTTAGCGCTGAATAGCTTACGCTCCATGTCAATCTGCCTTCTCCACTGCAAAGCAATAAGAAAAAGGAGGAGGTACGTAAACGGAGTAGTAAACAGGGAAGGAATCCCCTTAAGTAAAGTGAATAGCCATTCTGTCCACACATCCATCTATCGTTCCACCCTCCAAGCTCCCATTTGTAGCTCTATTTATGATACTTTTAAAGGCTTAGTCCGTTTTATCATTCTTATAGTTTCTCATTGTTCTTTGTTTGATTTAGCATTCAGCCCTTTTATAGGCTGTTTATCATTCAGTTTATTTTACGTGTTAGTTCATTTCTTCTAATAAAGTTTCGACTGCTTTTTTCAGCTGAACATCATGCTGCGGATCTCTCATCTGTTCAATCAGTTGCTCCTGAATAAGCTGAGCCGTTTCTTCATTAACACTTCCTGTAGAAGTAAGTTGATTAGCCGTTTGGTATTGCTGGACAGCTTGCTGAGTTTGTTCATCAAAGTAGCCGTCTGTACGTCCCGGATCATAGCCAAGTCCTTTGAGCATGATCTGTAAGCTTTTCACATTGTTGTCGTTCATATTAAGTGTTAGTTCTTCCTCCGTTTGAATTGGAGTAGCTGAGAAGTATTCTGGACGCTCTACAACAATGTCCGGCTGCACCCCTTCACCATGAACCCAATTTTCGTCTGGAGTTAACCATTTAGCAATCGTGATTTTAATTTCACTGCTATCCTTCAGCTCAACAGAGCTTTGCACGGTTCCTTTACCGAAGGATTTCGTTCCTACCACTTTATAGTGTCCAGCCTCCTGCAGAGCAGCAGCTAGAATCTCAGAAGCACTAGCACTTCCCTCATCAACTAATATTGTAATTGGGTATGGCTTCGGATCCTTCAATGTGGAACGATAAACCCCTAGCTTATCACCATCTCGATTCTGTATCTTAGTGATGACTGCTTCATTAGGTACAATCAGCTTACCGATTTCCCTTACTGCATCTAAATATCCACCTGGATTTCCACGCACATCTATAATCAAACCATCCATGTTTTGACCTTCTAATTCAGTTAATGCTGTTTTAAAATCCTCCGCTGTCTTTTGAGCAAAGGAGGTCAACTCAATTAAGCCTAATGTTTTCCCCTCTGCTTGAATCGTTTCCGAATATACGGTGTGTAATGGAATTTCATCTCTGATGACTGTAATCGTAATAGGTTCGGCTACCCCTGGTCTTTCAACCTCTAGTACCGCTTCTGTCCCTTTTGGACCTTTAATTTTCAAAACAGCACGTTGCAGATCAATGCCGTCTAAGCTTTCACCATTAACACTAAGTATTTGGTCATTAGGACGAAGCCCTGCCTTCTCAGCAGGTGCTCCTCGAATTGGAGCAACAATAGTTACTTTCCCATTCTGCATCATCACTTCAGCCCCAATACCCTCAAATGAGGATTGTAGGGAGCTCTTGAACTGTTCTGCTGTCTCAGGGTCCATATATACTGAATAAGGGTCATCCAATGTATTAAGCATGCCCTCTATCGCGCCTTCAAGAAGTTTGGTCTCATCCACCTCAAGCACATAGTTACCCCGAATAATCTCATAGGCTTCTATGATCTTATTAAATTGCTCTTCCACATCTGGTGTAACGGATGAATGCTGTGGCTGCCCTGCCCCTTGACGATCGGCAACTTGATCTAGAGCTGGAAGTGAC
The DNA here is from genome assembly GCF_030813115.1 of Bacillus horti. NCBI lineage: Bacteria > Bacillati > Bacillota > Bacilli > Caryophanales > Bacillaceae > Caldalkalibacillus > Caldalkalibacillus horti. The sequence goes on from NZ_JAUSTY010000008.1 coordinate 43,309, forward strand.
ATTCCTCCGTCTGCTGAACTGGCAAAAAGCATGGTCGCTAAACTACTGCCTACAATGGCTAGGGCAACGAGTAGTAGTACTGTTCTGCCTTTAACTAACATCTGTCTCCACCACCTTTTTCACTTTATTGCATGAAGGAGGCTTACCACAAGCTAAAAAAAACTTGTGAGAAGCCTCCATTTAGTTTATGTGTAGCATGTACTAATTATGACTATTTTATCAAATTTCGTTGTGAACTTCTACTTTTTATAACTATCTTAGTAAAGGTTATGTGACCAAGAGACAAAAGTGCTGTAAAGGATAGCTAAAAGTCCATTATTTCAGATAATCAACAGGGTCTGTTTGTACACCATTCTTATGCACTTCGAAATGAAGGTGTGGTCCAGTAGAGCGACCAGTTGATCCAACCTCAGCAATCTTCTGTTCCCTATCTACCCTGTCACCAACACTAACCACAATTCCTCCGTTGCGAATATGACCATATAATGTTCTAATTCCATCCCCGTGCTCAACAATAACTGTGTTTCCATAGCCATTTAGATATTCTGCCACTAACACTACGCCACTAGCCGCTGCTACAATTGTTGTTCCTTGTGGCGCACCGATATCCATTCCGTTATGTCCTCTAGTTTGGCCAGTAAACGGATCCTTACGTAGACCAAAGTGTGACGTTATTCGTTTACTATTAGGAACCGGCCATGCGAATATACCGTCCCATCGCAAGTCCTCTAACTCCTTCTGAGCAACTGCTTTTTGGTTAGCCAAGGCGGTAGCCGCAGCAAAGGCTTCTGCTTCCTCCCGTGCTAATTCTTCTTGAGTGACCTGAATCGCAGCAATGGCAACCTGCTTGTCCTTCTGTTGTTTTTCAAAGTCAGCTTTTAATGCGTTGAGTGAGTTAAGCTGTTCTTCTAATAAAACTAGATACTGCTCAATTTCTTCCTTTTTTTCTTCCACTAGTTCTTTCGCATGGATAAAATCCTCAACGATTTTTTGATCCTGCTGAACGAGCAAGGAAAGAAAGTCCAAACGCTCAAGAAATTCACCAAAATTAGATGAGCCCATTAGTACCTCTAGATAATCCACTGTTCCACCAGACTCATACATAGCCCTAACTCTTGTCTTGAGAAGATCTTCTCTCTTGGCTACTTGTTCTTCAGCAGCCTGTAGCTCTAAGGCAGCCTCATAAGCTTTAACTTCAGTGATTGCAATTTCAGTCTCCTGCAATTCAATATTGGACTTTGTTGTGGCAATCTCTAAGTCTAGCTTAACAATATCATCATTCAGTGTTCTTTCCTCAGCTATAAGCTCATTAACCTTGTTTCTTATTTCATTAATCTCTGCCCGAGTTTGAGCGTGCTGCCTCTCAAGCTCAGCAATCTCCGCTTCCTTCTGCCTAATTCTCTCGTCGTTACTGTTAGCTTGTCCCTCTAATGGATTCCCTATAAAAAGACTACCCGAAATGAGGCTGACCGTAACCACCATACTTAAAGAAACCTTTATCCAGTTCTTTTTTCCCCACACAGTCAATCGAAGTTCCTCCTCGCCAAACGTTATATACGACATTTTCAATGTGTTTATTTTTACTTTTACGAGCTTGACCGATATCAAGCTTGTAGTTCACCTCTTCTCCACACCTCCCAAAATGCAGTGTACGAGAGTGTACGAAGAAATCAATGAACGTAATGAACGATCTGAATCTTTTGCCAAATGATTATGTATGTATGGGGCTGTCCCAAGCCGGCTCACCCAAGCCCTCAGGTAGTTTTTCTTCTTAGGTAAACAGCTTTCTTGTCTGCCGAATCTCTAACGGACATACGAGACTCTTAGAGAATGACTTTTAGCTAATTCTATTTCTAACGGACATTTTTGACTCTTAGAATGAATATCTGGGGATTTTTCTTCAAATCACCCTTCTAAGGTGCAATTTTGTCCGTTAGAATTTTCAGAGGTACGAAAAGCACAGCTAAGGTGCAAATATGACCGTTAGAATTCACAAAACCCATTGTGCCCGTGCATAAATGTTTGTTAGAACGCACCTCTGTTAAATTAGGCATTTAAGTCTTTTAGGACAGCCCCTATATCTAAGCTTGTTAATTTTGAAAAGCACTTAACTCTTTCCTTAAATCAATCCAAATCTCGTTCCTTAAATTGATACAAGTTTAAAATCGATAAAGCTTCTGAATAATTTGGCATCTGGACATCTCCATTCGTTACTGCTTTACTCTATCGACTTCAAACTGCTTTCTCTTGAAGCTAAAAAAGTCTCACAATAGCACTAGATTCTAAGGAAACGGCGTACCGATGTGATGCTTCCCCATATACCGATAAAAGCCCCTATTCCTAATAGCAGACCAGATATCTGATAGGCTAGAGGATAGATCGGTAACAGAGCGAAAAAGTGGATTTCAAGTGTCTGTCCAACAGCTTCTAGAAGTTGTTGATAGCCGACCAGCAGGATGGCTATTGGAATGATTGAACCCATTATCCCTAGGAGGAGACCCTCGATAAAGAATGGCCAGCGTATGAACATATTTGTGGCACCCACTAGCTTCATAATTTCAATCTCACGACTTCGAGCTACGATCGTAATTTTTATCGTGTTGGCAATTAGAAGCATTGCGGTAAACGCCAAACCTATGATAAAAATTAGACCTATGTTTCTGACTGTATTAGTGACAGCAAACAGCCTTTCTACTGTCCCCGCCCCATAATTCACTCGATACACGTGGTCAAATTGTTCAATTTGCTGAGCTAGCTGCTCTGTTCCATGTGGATCAATAGCTTGTACAACAAATACGTCAGGTAACGGATTATTATCATCCTTAAACTCTTCAAAATGCTGACCCTGTTCACCCATACTACTTATAAAATTCTCTATTCCTTCATCCTTCGGAACGTAGGTTATCGCTCGGACACCTGACAGTGCTTCAAGCCCTTGCTCCACGGCTGCTATTTCTTCTTCACCAGATTCTAGGTCTAAAAAGACCCTAATTTCCACCTGATCCTCAATTTCCTGAGCGAAGGAATTCACATTCATCGCGAGCAACAGGAAAATTCCAAGAATAAGCAATGTTATCGTCACGGACAAAGCTGAGGCTACGGTCATCCAACCGTTTCGTCCGAGGTTTTTGACACCCTCGCGGACATGCCTCCCTAACGTTCTAATCTTCATAGCCGTACTCTCCTCTGTGCTGATCACGTGCAATTTTGCCATTTTCCACAGCTATGACGCGCTTTCTCATTGTGTTCACAATTTCTCTATTATGGGTCGCCATTACAATTGTTGTACCAGAATAATTAATATCATCGAACAGCTTCATAATCTCCCAAGATGTTTCTGGATCCAGGTTTCCTGTTGGCTCATCAGCAATGAGAATACCAGGGCTGTTGACTAATGCCCGAGCAATTGCTACTCGCTGCTGCTCCCCACCAGATAATTCATTTGGAAAGAATCTTGCTTTGTGTTTTAATTTAACTAAATCAAGAACTTCCATAACACGCTTTTTAATTTCGCGTTTGGATTTCTCAATGACTTCCATGGCAAAGGCTACATTTTCATAAACCGTAAGACGTGGCAGCAGCTTAAAGTCTTGGAAAACAACTCCCAACGAGCGTCTGAGCTTGGGTGTGTATCTATTTTTTAATTCACTTACGTTTGTCCCGTTTACAAATATCGTTCCTTTGGTCGGCTTCTCTTCACGGTACATAAGCTTAATAAAAGTAGATTTTCCAGCACCACTAGGACCTACTACATAAACAAACTCGCCTTTGGAGATTTGGATATCTATTCCCGTTAAGGCATTCACACCGTTTGGATAGGTCTTCCAAACATCCTGCATTTCTATCATTATTAATCACTTCCAATTTTATCTAAAGTTGAGGTGTGCTTAGCACCCTAAGCACTTCATGTCGAAATGCACAATAGGAATTCCTACAACACTTCGACACCTAAGACAAGAAACCCTTTTTTATTTGACACATTTTGCTTCAAATAAAGCGGTTTTTTATCGACAAAGTCTATTATACTTGAAAAAATGCGCTGAAAGTTTGACAATTATTACATTCCTGTAATTTTCTAATGACCGAATGATGTTGATAGGAGGAAGAAATCATGACTGAGAAGCATCAAAAAAGAGAAAATGATGCGCCAAGTGTTAATTCAAACCATACTGTCATACATGAAAATATTCTTATTATTGGAGCTGGGCCATGTGGTTTAGCGGCAGCCATCGCTTTACAAGAACAGGGCTTTGAGCCGTTAGTGATTGATAAAGGGAATGTGGTACACACATTAAGTCGCTATCCTACTCACCAAACATTCTTTAGTTCGGCAGAAAAACTCGAAATAGGGGGGCTCCCTTTTACCATTGAACAGCGTAAGCCAAACCGAAGCCAAGCTCTGGCGTATTATAGAGAGGTGGCTAAGCGTAAAAAAATTAGAATTCAGCCCTATGTAGAGGTGCTTTCTATTGTTCCTACAGCTACTACAGAGAGTGGTTCTATGCCAAAAATTAACGATGTGACAGATTTGGGAACATCTAAGGAATCTGAAGAACAGAAAATAGAGCAGGGAAAAATGGGAGAGAAAGAAAAGATAGGACAACAGATAGCTACATCGTCTTCTGCCAAACCTCTTTTCCAGGTACACGGACATTCGCAGGATAAGCAGGACGTGTATTATACCGCTAACTATGTTATTTTAGCGACGGGCTACTATGACAATCCAAACCTGATGTGTATCCCAGGTGAGGAATTAAATAAGGTGTTCCATTACTTTCATGAAGCCCATCCGTTTTATGATCAGCATGTCACTGTGATTGGTGGGAAAAATTCGGCCGTAGATGCCGCTTTAGAGCTAGAGAAGGTTGGAGCACACGTAACTGTGCTGTATCGCGGTGAAACATATTCATCAAGTGTGAAGCCATGGATATTACCTGAATTTGATGCTCTTGTGCGTCATGGAAAAGTAGCTATGGAGTTCGGCGCAGAAGTTATAGAGATCAAAGAAAAGGAACTGAGCTATAAGATAAATGGAGAAGTAAAAACCATTGCCAACGATTTTGTTTTCGCTATGACCGGATATCATCCTGATCACGCGTTCCTTCATAAGCTTGGTGTTGGCACCGATAGCGAAACAGGTCGTCCTCATTTTGCGGAAGAAACGATGGAAACGAATGTACCTAATGTGTTTATTGCTGGCGTGATTGCAGCTGGAAACAATGCGAATGAAATTTTTATTGAAAATGGACGCTTTCATGGAGAGCTAATTGCTAAGGAAATTGCTAACAGAGAGGGTATGTGAAGGGTTAAGTAGCTTTTCAATAGTGAGTTCGTTAAGCCAACCAACCGAAAAAAACAAGCCAGGGCATGATCAACCATTAATTATTCTCCTAGCTATTTACACAATTAAAGGGACATTCCTTGCATGAATCATGTACTTCTTGAAGCAGGCTGATTTGACATTAAGCCGGCAATCGAATCAGGAGGCACACTCATGTTAATGCTGTCCCTTTTTTTAATCAGTTGGTGTATTCTATTAAGTTATACATTTCTCTAGAAGGAGATTGTTATATGAGGTAATTTAAAAACGAAGCTTAAAAGCTTGGTATTGATTGAACGAGATGCTCTCATTACAAAGTAAAAGCATTATTCATTGTAGCAATTAATTGTATGCAAATTATGCTTTTTATGCACTACTTGTTGCAATCTCTTTAAGTACATGCTGCTCTTCTTCAAGCTTACTTAGCTTCGCAACTTGATAATCCAGTCTTCGATCTACGTGATCAAATCTTTCATTCATTTCTTGCCGTAGCTCAGCAATTTCTTGACGAAACTCTTGGCGTAGTTCCTGACCCATCGTAATCATTCCTTGCTGTAATTCCGTAATCGCCTGCATGATCATTTTGGTCTCTTCACTCATCTTCTTCCCCTCTCCCTTTCATTATCATTAGGCCAAATCTAGGGTTATTATACCAGGAGTTGGAGGAAAAATGGTTAAAATAGATGAATTAGTTTTTATTAAATTTTTTCAAGCCATCCTTTGATTATTTTAGAAAGATGATTTTTTCAAAGGAAACGCTAGCTTACCCATGGACACTTGTCTACGTGCTCCTGTAGCTGATGGTAAAGTGTTTGGTAGTCCGTGAAGAAATTGATAACCTAGAACAGCAAATGCCACAGCTTCCTTAGCATCACTAGAAAAACCGAGATCTTCCATTATCTGAACCTGTATCTTCGTTGTTTTCTCCAACTCTCGTAATATAAATCCATTATGCGCTCCGCCTCCGCTAACGATGATCTCATCGATTTGGCATACTGGCTCTACAAATCTATAAAGCTGATCAGCAATAGAGTGGGCGGTGTAGGCGGAGATTGTAGCTATAATATCAGGATCAGAGAGCCCCTGCGTTCTTCCCTCTTCATATAAGCTTTGTGCCTTCTGTGTAGTGTAATATTCTCGACCTGTAGATTTCGGTATATCTTGATCTAAATATGAATCCTCCCGCATCATTTTAGTCAACCAATCCTGCGAAACTCTTCCTCCACTAGCAAGGCTCCCTCCTTCATCGTACCTTTTTTCCCCTTCTGTCACGATTCGTACAATGGCATCCAGCAGTACGTTCCCTGGTCCAGTATCAAAGGCAATAATCTCGTCAGGCTGTGCCTTTTTAGGAAGAACGCTGATGTTACTGATACCCCCAATATTCAGTAGCACTCGATTTTTCTCTTCAGATGCAAATAGCAGATAGTCGACGAAGGGAACCAAGGGGGCACCCTGTCCCCCTACCGCCATATCACTTGGACGAAAGTCTCCAACGGTAAGCACACCCGTTTCCTCTGCAATCACAGCTAGCTCACCAATTTGAAGAGTGGCTTGCTCATCAGGACTATGATAGATTGTTTGACCGTGTGAGCCAACAAAATCAATTTGGCTTATGTCCATACCTGCGTTTGTTACAACCTTAGTGGCTGCTTTGGCAAACTTATGACCAAGCTTTACATTCCATGCACATATCTTATCTACCGTTGATGTACTAGGCTGACAAAGCTGTAAAATATCTTGTTTTTCTTGCTGAGTGTAAGGGATCGTTTCAAAGGCTATTAACTGTATATCCATCTCTGAATTAGAATGAGAGATTTCTAATACTGCAACATCAATTCCGTCTAGTGATGTTCCTGACATTAGCCCTATGGCTAGCTTTTTTTCTTTTGAAAGGATTTGATTAATTGTTTGTAACATATAAGACACCTCTTTTTTAGCTAGAACTACAGTCTTCTAATTAAAAATACCCATAAGGTACGAGAATAAAGAAAGATCTTCCCTTCTTCATAATGTTATTTTATTTATCTTAATTATATAAATATTTAAAAAATATTTTAAAAGCTTTTTTTGTTCTTATATCAACAATCCCTGACATGAATTTTGAATACCCCTCTATCCACTCAAATTAAAGCTTGTCCCCTCTAGAAGATAAAGCTATAATTTTAGAGTATATACGCTTTTTATCATCCCTTAATTTAGAGTCAATTCAACAAATTCCACCTAACAATCCATTACATTCCACTACAACATTTCGACAATCTCATGATTTGGAATAATTTTCTATATATTGCTAAAGCTAAATGTATTAGAAAGAATGTATCCTTATTCTATTTAGAAACATTTTGATGGGATTTAACGTTTTAATTAATGATGCAAGTATTGTGTGAAATTTTTGTTCTGAGTCAACTTTTTTGAGCTAATCAGGGTAGATAAGATATATAACGGATATAAGTTACTTAGGGATAGATATCCTTAAATTTAAGTAAACATATTAAGATTAACAAAATTAGAGAGAGAGTTAGGAGCAGTGAAATCATGTGTGGCATTAACGGTATACTTCATTTAAACGCAAACAGCTCAGATTCATCGTCAATGGACATGGAACGCCTTTTACAGGGAATGTGTAACCAAATGATACATAGAGGTCCTGATGACGACGGTATTCATGTTGATGCTAGAGGCGGCCTTGGATTCAGAAGACTATCGATTATTGATACCGAAGGTGCTCACCAGCCTTTAAAAAATGAGGACGGCACGATCTTTCTTGTTTGTAATGGGGAGATCTATAATTATTTAGCTTTGAGAAAAGAACTAGAGCAGAAAGGACACCAGCTCTCTACACAAGGGGATGCTGAGACAGTTCTGCATCTATATGAGGAATACGGCTTTGATTGTGTTAACCATCTGCGGGGCATGTTTGCCTTTATCATTTGGGACACTCGTACACAAACTTTATTTGGAGCTAGGGATCACTTTGGTATTAAGCCATTTTACTATACGTACGATCACGAGAGGCTTGTTTGTTCCTCAGAGCTTAAGAGTATTATCAGTACTAAGCCGGGTAAATGGGATATTGATGTTCAAGGATTATATCACTACTTGAGCTTTCAATATGTTCCTGAGCCAAGAACGATGATAGATGGTGTGAAAAAGCTCCCACCTGGTCACCGCCTTATCGCTAGAGGTCAGGATGTTCACGTAGAGCGCTATTGGAAGCCACAGTTCCAGTCTGTTCAACAGGATAAGCAAGCGCTGGCGAAAAAAATTCGAGCTACATTCGACGAATCTGTTGAGCTTCACCTGCAAAGTGATGTGCCAGTCGGATGCTTTTTATCTAGTGGCGTAGATTCAACAGCTATTACAGCCAAAGTTTCACAGTTAAAGAAAACTCACTCGTTTTCTGTTGGATTCGAAGGAAATAACAACGAGCTACCGTTCTCAAGAGAAACAGCTCAAATTCTTAAAACGGAGCATCATGAGTGGCTAATTACAGAACAAGATTATTTTGATGCCCTGCCTTCCTGTATTCATTATCAGGATGACCCTGTGGCTGACCCGTCTGCTGTTGCCTTAAACCTAGTTTCAAAAATGGCTTCAGAGTACGTAACAGTTGTACTCTCCGGTGAAGGAGCAGATGAACTATTCGGTGGCTATCGGATTTATCAAGAGCCGGACGCTCTGAGATACCTGAGCTGGATGCCAGATAAGCTGAAGCAGGGTATGCAAAGCCTATTAGGAAATAGTCGTTCCTTCTATGGAAAGAATTATCTTATGCGAGCGACAACACCTTTGGAGCAACGCTTTATAGGAAATGCCAAGATCTTCACGGACGATATTCAGAATGTGCTTGGTCCACAGCTTCTTGCCGATTTGCGCTTCTTACAGGACGCCTTTGAATGGAGTCAGCAATATTATCAGGAGGCAGCACACGGAGATGATGTAACTAAAATGCAAACGGTAGATATGAATCTATGGCTTCCAGGAAATATTTTAGCTAAGGGAGATAAGATGTCCATGGCCCATTCTCTTGAGCTAAGGGTTCCTTTCTTAGATCGAGAAATGTTTGCTGTCGCCCAGTCAATCCCGACAGAATATAAGGTGAATCGCCAGACAACAAAAGCTATTTTACGCGAAGCGCTTAGTGATCTTGTCCCACAGCATATCATTAACCGTGCTAAGCTAGGATTTCCTATTCCCATTGCAGAGTGGCTAAAGGGTAAGCGTGGAGACGAGTGTTTAGCCGTGATTAAGTCTAGCGGAATAGATGCCTACATTAATATTCCGTTTGTAGAATCTCTCATGGACAAGCACAGACGAGGAGAAGGAAACTTTGCTCGTAAAATTTGGACCATCTATATATTTGCTCAATGGTACCAAACTTATGTTAAGCAGAATGATCAGCTTTTGGTCTCAGTAGGATAACGTATTATGATATCAGCTGTTCAGCTGTTTGAGTAATTAGGCAGTAATAGAATAAAATCAAAAGAAGCACAACATATAATTAACCGAAACACATTTCATATATTAAATTGAAACACGTCACATGACGCTCATGAAATGACAAGATCTGTTCCAGCTTAGCAGTTGGACAGATCTTTTTTGTGGTTGGATAGATCTTTTTTTACGATTTTTTACACAGAGTATCAGGTTATCAATATTTCCACGGAAATGTTACACCCAATCATTTTTTTCAGCACAATCTACTAAGAGCAAGTAGATCATGTCATATTGTATACTAACTTAGCCAATGTCTCTAGGATGGTAGATGGATAACTTACACGAAACAACGTTTTCAGCCTATTAGATCTCATTGCAAACTGCTTTGATGACACAACCGCAATAAGACTTAATATTTGCTATAATATATAGAAGCTTTCTCACAAGGGAGGTAACAAGATGAAACCAACAAAGCGTAAAACAAAGGTTAAAGAAAATTCTTTAACTTATCATGATTATGCTAACTTATCCAATGACGGAAATAATTATGAATTGGTTGATGGAGCCCTTGAATTAATGACACCTTCTCCTACACCAAAACATCAGCTAGTAAGCTTTTACATGCAAAAGGTCTTAACAGATAGCTGTTTATCCTACTACATTGTCCTTTCTTCACCAGTTGATCTTATTTTATCAGACACCGAAGTAAGACAGCCTGATCTTGTCATGGTACACCGCGATAGAATCAGCATGATATCAAAGAGGGGAATTGAGGGAGTCCCGGATTTAGTGGTGGAAATTCTTTCTCCGCACTCTGTCAAAAGAGACAAGCAAAGTAAGCTAAAATCATACGCCAAGCATCAAATCCCTGAGTATTGGATTGTCGATCCAGCAAACGAGGCTTTAGAGCAATATATGTTGACTAATAACGAGAAAAGCAAGGCAGAAAGACATTACGAGCTCATAAATGTTTACGATAGAACAGAAACTGTTCAGTCAGAACGCTTATCATGTGTTTCCTTTACCGTTGCCCAAATTGTTGAACCAGCTTCTGAATTGCCTTAATGAATAAAGGTTTGGACTTACTTCTACACTTAGAGTCAAAGATCTTTTTTGACAAAATAAAAAGCACTACATTATAATCATGCAATGCCTAAAAGTAATGTTTAATAACAGGTTTTTTAACAAAGGTAGATGTAAAATTACTCAACTTTTTATACTACTTACTTTTTACTACTTACTTTTTATACTACTTACTTTTTAGTTCTTAATTTTTATTCTTCTTTATACTTCTTACTTTTTACAACCTAAGCTTCTTTTTTAAAGCCTTCTCCTAATACCTCGTTTGCGTTATGCACAATTACAAACGCGTTGGGGTCGTGAAGTTTTACTAGATGCTTCAGTTTAGAAATCTCCATCTGATGAACGACACACATTAACACAGGACGCTCGTCCTCCGTATAACCACCTGTAGCCTTAAGCTTTGTCATTCCACGGTCTAGGTCATTTAGTAGGGCTTGGCTGATTTTTTCTGCTTCATTGGAAATGATATAGGCCACCTTGGCATAGCCTAATCCAACCTGAACTAAATCAATCGTTTTGCTCGTCACATACAAGCTAATTAAGGCATAAAGAGCAAATTCAATATTGAAAGCAAATGCCGAAGCTGTAACAACCAGTCCATCCAAAATTAAGACAGCCACACCTAAGGAAAGCCCCGTATACTTGTGGATAATCTGTGCGGCTAAATCCGTCCCCCCTGTGGACGCTTTACCTCTAAAGACAAGCCCTAACCCTAAGCCGATTCCGATTCCTCCAAATAAGGCAGCTAATAAAGGCTCAGTTGTAATGGGCTCCATATTTCTACTTAGATAAACGACAAAAGGTAATAAAATGGTACCTACGAGTGTCTTAACACCAAACTGTTTCCCCAGGAAAATAACACCCGCAATAAACAACGGTATATTTAATACCCATTGAGTAATCGCTGGCTCAATACCGAAGAGATGACCTGTAATCGTACTAATTCCGCTTACCCCACCTGAAGCAATTTCATTTGGGAATAGAAACAAACGGAAAGCTAGTCCTACAATAATAGAGCCTAAAATAATATAAGAATAATCGATCGTGAGCTGCACCGCTTTACTTCTTGGAGCAGCATTTCGTTGTCTATGCTTATTGTTAACCATGTTGTCTCCTTCTTCATGTATATCAAACCCTATTTTGGATCATCTACATGATTCTTTCATTTACATAACCCTTCTTCTATTTCAATAATCACCTAAATCAATTTACATAGGCAATCCATAGATGATAGTCATTCAATTCAACCTTTCTAGTATAATCAATTCCGACCTTTAAAATCAATATCATTTTGCACACTACGGGGAGCCAATGTCGTAGCAAACAACAGAAATTTATTGAGGCGCGTAGGAGCCTAGTTTCTCTCTTCCTCTAACTAAGAATTTCACTATCGAAGCATTTTTTGGATCCCATCTACGGTCAATTCATCTTAAAAGGTTTTTTACATCTTATAGAACCTCTAGGACAATATTTGCACCTTAGAAGAGCTTTATGCATCTCCTCGAATCTCTAACGGTCATATCTGCTACTTAGAGGAGTTTTTTGGATCTCTAAACCTCTAACGGTCATATTTGCAGCTTAAAAGTGAATTCCGAACTAAATCATGAGATTTCCCATTCTAAGAGTCGAAAATATCCGTTAGAGATCAACTCAGATAAAAAAAGACCTCTAACGGTCAAAAATGTCCGTTAGAGGTAGTTTGTTGAACTGATATGGTGGGGAGCATCCCAGCACTTACTATTATCCTGCATTTACTATTATTGCAGCTGAATGCGTAGATACGCGTCAATAAACGGATCGAGTTCTCCGTCCATGACAGCGTTCACGTTTCCTACTTCCTTGTTTGTACGATGGTCCTTGACCATACTATACGGATGGAATACGTAGGAGCGAATTTGGCTCCCCCAAGCGATATCCTTCTGATCCCCTTTGATTTCGTTCAGCTGCTTCTGCTGTTCTTCTACCTGCTTTTCATACAGCCTTCCCATAAGGATTTTCATGGCTTTCTCACGGTTCTTGATTTGAGAACGCTCTGATTGACAGGTTACTACCACACCTGTAGGAATGTGAGTAATCCGTACAGCAGAGTCAGTCGTATTAACGTGCTGTCCACCTGCCCCGCTAGAGCGGTACGTATCAATCTTTAAATCATCAGGACGAATGTCAATATCAATATCATCATCTAGCTCTGGCACTACACTACAGGAAACGAAAGATGTGTGTCTACGACCTGAGGAATCAAACGGTGATATCCTCACCAGACGATGGACTCCTTTTTCCGCTTTTAGATAGCCATAGGCGTTATGACCTTTAATGAGCAGGGTAACACTTTTTACCCCTGCCTCGTCTCCTGGAAGATAGTCGAGGGTTTCAACCTTAAACCCTTTATCCTCAGACCAGCGTGTGTACATTCTCAGGAGCATTTCTGCCCAATCCTGAGATTCTGTCCCTCCTGCTCCCGGATGCAGCTCAAGAATGGCACTGTTTTTATCATGTGGTTCACTTAGCAATAGTTGTAGCTCAAATTCTTGAATGTCATTTTTAATTGACTTGACCGCCTGAGCCGCCTCTTCTAAGAGACTTTCATCTCCTTCTTCCTTCGCTAGCTCAAGCATGACAAGAACATCTTCATATTCTCCAGCCATTTTATTATAGCGGTCAACACTCGCTTTCAGTGCGTTAGATTCATTAATGGTCTTTTGAGCTGCTTCTTGATCATTCCAGAATTCAGGCTGAGCCATCACTTCCTCCAGCTCAGCAATACGTCTCTCCTTATTTTCTAAGTCAAAGAGACCCCCTAAATTCATTTAATCGCTGCTCAATCATCTGTAAATCCTGTTTTACATCGGGAAGTAACATCCTCATTCACCTCGTCTTAATTTTGCCCAAATACTATTTAATCGTTTTCGTATCTATTTGCCTATTCACTTTGTCTTTACTGTCTATCCATTCTGACCATATATTCATGTTTAATGATTTGTTTAATGGCTTGCTTTATTTAATTCTCTTTTATTTATTCCACTTAAGCATTCGTCTTAGCAGCTTACTTAATTTAGACCATGACACTGCTTATATTTCTTCCCGCTTCCGCATGGGCAAGGGTCATTTCTACCAACCTTCTCTTCCTTGCGCACAACAGGTTTCTTTTTCACATTATCCTTTTCGGATTGAACCGCTTCACCCTCGGCTACCTTTTGACGCTCAACGTTCTGGTTAATCTGAGCCTTCATGATGTACGTAGAGACTTCCTCTTCAATCGACTCAATCATTTGCTGGAACATCTCAAAGCCTTCGAATTGGTAGGCCTGCACAGGATTCGTTTGGCTATAGGCACGTAGGTGAATCCCTTGGCGTAGCTGATCCATGGAATCAATATGATCCATCCACTTAGAGTCTACAGCGCGAAGGAGAACCACTTTTTCAAACTCACGCATGATCTCTGAACCTACTTCTTGCTCACGCTCATCATAAAGTGCTTTCAGCTTATCATGGAACATCTCAAGGATTTCTTCCTGTTCCTTACCTTTAAGATCCTTCTCGGAAATGGTGCCCTCATGGAAAAACGTTCCGTTGGCATAATCCACAATCGCTTGTAGATCCCAATCCTCTTGCACTTCGCTTTCCGGTGTATGCAGAGTTACGATGCGTTCTGCTACACTTTTAACCATATTTTCTATCACTTCACGGAGATTTTCTCTTTCAAGCACCTCACGACGCTGCTTGTAAATAATCTCACGCTGCTGATTCATCACATCATCATACTGCAAGACCCAACGACGAGCGTCGAAGTTTTGACCCTCTACTCGCTTCTGTGCTTGCTCAACGGCACGAGTAATCATTTTACTTTCGATCGGCTGATCCTCTTCCATGCCTAAGCGATCCATCATGCCCATGATGTTCTCCGCTCCAAAACGACGCATCAGCTCATCCTCTAGAGACAAGTAGAATTGACTGGAACCAGGGTCCCCCTGACGCCCAGAACGTCCTCTCAGCTGATTATCAATACGACGAGACTCATGCCTTTCCGTACCAATAATATGCAGTCCACCAAGCTCCTTAACGCTTGCACCGAGCTCAATATCTGTACCACGACCGGCCATGTTCGTCGCAATGGTCACTCCGTCCTTTTGACCAGCCTGAGAAATAATCTCCGCTTCGCGCTCATGGTGCTTCGCGTTCAACACTTCATGCTTAATGCCACGCTTCTTCATTTCTGCTGCGAGTAGCTCAGAGTTCTCAATGGATACAGTACCCACTAGAACGGGCTGTCCTTTTTTATGACGCTCCACGATTTCGGTGACAACGGCATTGAACTTCGCTCTCTCCGTTTTGTAGACCACGTCTGGCATATCATTACGGATCATTTGCATATTCGTTGGGATAGCGTAGACGTCTAGACCGTAGATTTTACGGAACTCTTCTTCCTCTGTTTTCGCTGTACCTGTCATACCAGCCAGTTTGTCATACATACGGAAGTAGTTCTGAAAGGTAATCGTCGCAAGGGTCATGCTTTCACGCTGCACGACCAAGCCTTCCTTCGCTTCAATCGCTTGGTGAAGTCCATCACTGTAGCGTCTCCCTTGCATTAAGCGTCCTGTGAATTCATCAACGATAACAACCTCGCCGTTATCCACTACATAATCCACATCACGTTTCATGATGACCTTCGCTTTGAGTGCCTGAGTAACATGATGGTTCAGTGTAACGTGCGCATGATCATATATATTTTCGATATTAAAGAAGCGCTCTGCCTTAGCTACACCCTCTTCTGTAAGCATAACGTTCCTTGCTTTCACATCTATCGTATAGTCCGTCTCTTCTCGTAACTGACTAGCAAATCTTGCTGCAGGCTGGTAAAGCTGTGTAGACTTCTGTCCCTGCCCAGAAATAATAAGAGGGGTTCTTGCTTCATCAATTAAGATACTGTCCACCTCATCCACAATACAGAAGTTCAAAGGTCGTTGAACCATTTGCTCTTTGTAGATGACCATATTATCTCGCAGGTAGTCAAAGCCGAACTCATTGTTCGTTCCGTGTGTCACGTCTGCGGCATACGCCTCACGCTTGGCATCTGAGCTTAAGCCGTGAGCGTTTTGGCCCACTGTAAGCCCTAGAAAACGATATAGCTCTCCCATCGTTTCACAGTCACGTTCGGATAGGTATTGGTTGACGGTAATGACGTGAACGCCTTTGCCTGTCAATGCATTCAAATATACAGGGAGTGTAGCTACAAGTGTTTTCCCTTCCCCTGTTTTCATCTCTGCTATTTGCCCTTTGTGCAGCACAATACCACCAAGAAGCTGTACGTCGTAATGCCTTTTTTTCAGCACACGCTTTGACGCCTCACGACACACCGCAAACGCTTCAGGAAGCAAATCGTCAAGGGTCTCACCTTTTTCCAAACGCTGTTTGAATTCAGGTGTTTTCGCCTGGAGCTGTGTATCGCTTAACGCACTCAAACCACTTTCTAAGGAATTAATATGGTCAACAATTTTTTGATATTTCTTTAGATCTCGTTCGCTAGGATCTCCGACTAGCTTTTTTAATAAACCAAACATGGGGGTACCCTCTCCTTCATTGTGTACCTAGTATTGGATGAACTACTGTTCGTGTGATTAAGTATATTCTATCGTTTGACTTTGTAAAGTGTATCAGTCACGTTGACTAATTAAATGTTATCTTTGAGTTGACTATTTTAGATAGTCATTACTCATTTTATCAGTTTCTAGGGCAAGACACAAGAATCCTTTATCCAAAAAAAACCAGTTAAAATTTGGGTTACTCTGCTCAGCTTTTTTGAGAAAGTGTTGTAAATTAAAGTCTTTCTTTTTTCCCTCTGGCAATTTCCGTTTCAAGCGCATCAAGCTTAGGTTCCCAGAAGACACGGAAGCGACCCAACCAAGCATCTACCTCCTGTAGTGGCTTAGCAGCAACTGAATAAATGCGACGAGAACCGTCGATGCGGACATGAGCAAAGCGACTTTCTCGCAGTACTCGAAGGTGCTGCGAAACGGCAGCTTGAGTGATACGAAACTCATTCTGAATGACGTCCACGATATCACCGGAGCGTTGCTCTTCTTCGGCGAGCAGCTCTAGGATGCGACGGCGCACCGGATCACCAAGTACATCGAATGCCTGCATATTCAGCCCTCCTGAGACTCTTCGCCCGTGAAGAATGCAGCCGTGCGTTGAGCGGCAGCTGTTGCTTGCTCTGGCTCCTCACCAGCCTTAATTGCTGCTCGCCCCCAATCCACACTCACATTAACGATATACGTATTTCCCTCAGCAGAGGTTGCAAAGGCTTCTTCATTAAAGGAGTCAGAAAAGACATCGGAAAGGTGAACCTCTAGTCCAATGAAGGCTAAGTCCCAACCAATACCTGCCGCTGCAGGTCCATATTGCTCCCAGTGATCGTTTAGGGGACAAATATGTGAAAGTGTCAGCCTTGCTTTTTCATCTTCCAATGGTGTGACACGCACCTCGATCCAGCTCACTTCACCGCCAAACTCCCAGGTCGCAGCAAAAAACTGTTGGGGTTTGCACTTAGTAATCGTACCGTGCGCATTTCCTTCCAGCTGGTACTGCCCACCAAGCTTTAACTCACCACTTACCGGCATAAACCACCGCTTCAATCGCTCTTGATTTGTTACAGCATCCCAAAGATCGTTGGCACTTGTGTCATAGGAACGCTCCAGCTGCACATTGCGAGATTGGACACCCTCCTTCACTATATCTGTCACCGTCCGAGTAACAGCTCCAAGACACTTCTCCAAATCTAACCCATACCTGTTTGTGGACAAATTTATCGCTCCCTTCATTTAGCTCATATAACCTTTATCTTATATTTAGATCTTAAATCTCTATTATATAACGTTAAGATTATATAAGTTATGACTTATATAGATAATAATTTATATGCATACATTAATCATGTCAAACAGAAAAAACCCCAATCATTTAAGATTGAGGTTTCTGCTTATCATCGTAACTTGTACTTAAGCTTCAGGCTGAATTAACCCGTAGCGTCCATCCTTACGCTTATACACGACACTTACAATGTCACCCTCAGCGTCATTAAAGACGAAGAAGTTATGACCTAGTAAATCCATTTGGAGAACAGCCTCTTCGGCGTTCATCGGCTTAAGATCAAAGCGTTTCGTACGCACAATTTCGATCTCATCCTCTTCTTCAACGGCCTCTCCATTCTGGACCGTGTCAGCAAACATATATTTCACGCTATCGTCATTACGTAATTTTCGATTTACTTTTGTTTTATGCTTTCTAATTTGTCTCTCTAGCTTCTCCACAACCACATCGATGGCTGCATACATATCTGTGTTGCTTTCCTCTGCGCGAAGTAAAAGCTTTGGCATTGGAATGGTTACCTCTACCTTATGAAGGTCCTTGATAACCTTTAGTGTTACATTAATATCGGAGGTGAATTCTGTCGAAAAATAACGATCTAATCTCCCTATTTTCTTTTCAACATAATCCTTTAAGGCTGGAGTAACTTCAATGTTGTCTCCTCTTACGTTAAAGTTCATGCTTAATTCCTCCTTTCAGTGTATATATATTTATTTCCCTATTCCGCTCAAAATACCTCCTTTAAAATCTATTTTTTTTTAAAAGATTAAGAGTTTGTTGTGATCTTGTCACATTTGTAAATGAAACTTGTAGAATGTAATGGTTTCTCCACAGAACATATGTCCAGAAAGAGCCGTTTAACGTTGATTTTTGTGGTTATGCACAAAATTATCCACATTATCCACAGTTTTTTGTTCACAGCCCATAGTTGTCCACAGGGTTTGGGGATTGGTTTGGGGGTAATGTTTTTTCACATTTTCATTAATTTTAAGACTAATCAAATCCTTCTATTACCTCTTTGAGATGGTCTTCGTCATCCATCAAACTTTTTCAACTTCGGAGTAATTTTAAAGTAATTGCTTATATAAAACTGTATTCAAAAAATAGATACCCATGAATCTACTAAAGCCATTCATGAGTATCTTTATGTTAACTTTTATTTTTGTCTATGGCCTTTCACCTGTTATCGGGTCTGGTTCCACTCCAGTAGCATAGAAATAATTTAGATAGCTAACAAAATCAATAGCTTGATTCGTATCTAAATCGTAAACAAGCAAGTGAGGACCAACAAAATCGATATCTTCTTGGTCTAACCTTCTAGGTGTTCTTTTCCCTATTGTATCGTAAAATGTGCTCTCATAAATATGATCAGGTCCTGATTGATAGTAGGAATTAAAATAAGTGAATAACGTTTGTGTGTCTAAGAAGAAAATCATGGCGTTATCCGAATTTGCATAATTGGAGGAGTAAGTCACCGGTCCTAAAACAGAACTAAACTTTACAGAAGAGATAACATGGCTCCTTCTTGTGTAACCACTTCCCCATGAAAAGTAGTCTTCCCTCTCCCAATTTAGATGCTCATTTGTTCCTCCTATAGTAGCGACGAAAATACCACTGGAATATATATCACCATTTGCATATTGGGCAACAATATCACGTAGGCTAGCAGATGAAGAGAGAATGCTTGTATAATTAGGTGGATTCATAGCATTCATAGAGATTCGATAATAGTCTCCTAATCCACCTAATGATTGTATCCTTATAGCATAATCTCCTTCTGGTAGCTCTTGAAGTCCAAAGGTATATCCTGCTGGTACTATAACATTAGTTGGATAAGCTTGTCCTACTGACCAATCTACAACGTAAAGCTGTGCAACATACTCTTCATTATTAGATATTAGTCGCTTCCGCATACTTTTATCATCAGTAGTTGAAAAGAAGTAAAAATCATCTGGATTCGTTGCCGTAAGGGCATTTATATAATCTAAATGTCCCCCTTCTACTAAAAAGTCTGAGGCTATCGTAGCTCCCTGTTCCAATGTGATAGATTCGTATGTATTTTTCTCGATGACATCAAAGGTAATAATTTGTTCGTCTACACTTGTTGAAGCTTCAGGAATAAAATTCTTAAAGACTCTTTGTTCAAACTCCTCAATTGTAGGTAACTCTTGCTCCTCTGCTGCTGTAACAGAAATACTAAAACTACTTAAAACGAGTGTAACTGCTAGAACCAATTTCAATAGCCTTGATTGAACCTTAAGCACACACAACATCTCCTTTTCGTATTTAGTTTTCGTTTGAGAGAAATATAATAATGAAAATAACACATTTCATTATATTGTTAATACTAGATAATATTTTACATTTAGTCAATATAAAACTTAAAATAAGAAAAAATGATATAAATTCCATTATTTTTTTGGGAATTTACATCATTTTTAATAGGGTTGCTTATTCGTTCCTGATTAAAATAGCCATATGAGGCAAGGAGTTGAACCCAGCTTTCTTTAGTGCTTCAAATACTGTTGCTACGAATGTCCTATTATGCTCAATTACTTTAGCGAATGATTGGATTAATTTGATTACATGATCCTCTTCCATCTGATCCTTATAATATCCAGTCATCCCCACCAGGTTAAACTTGATTAATGTATAGTGAATTATTAGTACTACATAATTTTCAAAAATATCTCTTCCATCAAAAGGAAATAGTTGCTTGAACATATAGTTAACTAAATAGTTTTCTAAGATAAACTCCTTGTCTTTCATAAATGGAGTATAAAACTCTTGATAAACTCTCTTATATGTCTGTGTCAGCTCTTTTCTATCAACATTCTCCTTAAAATCTATACCTTTTAACGCTTCCTCCACACACTCTGCATATCTCTTACTCTTTATACCAATAGAAGCTCTTAAATCTGTAATTCTTGCAAGCATCTCTAGTTGAATAGATTCATCAGCCGTAAATTCGTCTAACACATTTTTAAATATCCCTTTTTGGACCATATCTGTATAGTTATCAATGATTTTGTGTACATCAATATCTTTATCTTTTTGATCTTGTATTTCATTTAAGAATAGCCCAATAATTAACAAGCGCTCCCAAATCTCATAATCCCTACTTTTCATAACTTGAATGGTAAAGATTCTAATCTCTGAAAAATACTTCTCAAGTTTATTGTTAGCTAGAAGAAAGTTCTCATTCAACTTCTTACTTACCATAACATTTCCAGGATTATTCTCTTTTATCTCCTTAAAAGATATCCCCTGAGGATTAAGAAGCGCTAATCTAGCAGCTTCAGGACAAGATAAGGTTGCTGATCTCTCATACATCGAATTAACCTGATTTGAAATCCTAGGGAAGGTATTACAGGTGTTAGAAAGAAAGCTCTCTCCTAACTTCAATTGTACCCTACACAGCTTCTCCTCATTTAAAAAAGGACAGGCTCCCGTTTCATCCATTTTAATAGTAGCATATGCCTGTTGAGACTGATTAGAGCGGTTTCGAGATAAATTTTCTTTAAATAGCTCCTTTAACTCGGGATCCCTCGATTTTTTGTATTTCTTATACGTTTTATCATCAATCCCAACGGACCAACCTATACAACATGTATCTTCACAGTCTGAACCTATACATCTAAATTCCTCAAGATATTCAGGAACAAGTGTTTTAACCTGTGATAAGTTTTTCGCCATATATGATATTCCTTCCTGTAGCATTCAAACTGTGAATGATTATTTATTCTTCTAACCATACCAAAGCATCTTTAAGAACTAAATAGTCTAATGGTGATGATTTGTTAATTATTTGGTTGATTTACGTTTGTTCCGTGAGTCTGTACTCTATTTATTTGAATAACTTGCTTCCAGGTATCCCTGAATTCAACCACTAGGTTTTCAACTTCTTCTAAAATTTTTAAATCGTTTTTTATATTAGCTTGTATAAGTTGATTAACCATATAATCATATAATTGATACATACTATGAGATACTTCATAATCCATATCTAATGTTAGCATTAATTCTCTAATTATGTTCTGAGCTTTAATAATATTTGTATTCTTAACCTCAATATTATTATCTTGAATGGCCTGCCTTGTTGCCTTTAAAAATTTTAGACAGCCGTTATACAGCATTAAAGTTAATTCACCTGGAGAAGCCGTATTAATTGAACTTTGTTGATATGTTTGATAAGGATTTGAGAAAGTCAAGCTTAGTCCTCCTTAAGATGGCTTTACTTCTTTTTGTCTATAAACGTTCCGTCTGCATATACGCTTTGATTATAGTAGCCTTTTGCAACCTTTTTCCCTTGTTGAAATCGTTGTAGCTGCACTTGATAAGAGCTGAAAATCCTATTTAGTTTAGGTGAAATAGCTCCCTGTAGAGACTTAAGCTCGACCAAAAGCGCTTGTTCCTCCTCAGACCAAACAGGATCATTTTTTTTGAATTCTTCATCAAACATGGAGATTATGGACTCTCTCTTGTCCATAATCTCTAGAATGAAGTTCATTTCATGTTCATTGTCTTTCTCAGTACTTATGGTTTCTAACAGTCGATCAACTCCTGCTGACAATTCAACTGTCTGTGAATGAAGCTGTTTTAAATAATTTGAGGATGCACTCATTACATACCACCAAACATATTTTGCATCATCCATGTGTTTTGAGATTCCATCTGAGCTAACGCTCTTTCCATGGCTGTGAATTGTCTCCAGTATCTATTTTCAATGAGAGCAAGACGGTCTTGCCATCTATTGATTTGATCATTCATATTTTTGTATCTTTCACCGATATTACTAGAGTCGATATTTGGTGAGCCAGGTGTACCTGCCCTTTCCCTTAGTTCGTTTATTGCACTATTTACCTGACTATAAACTCTCTGGCCAATACCCATTTCTGCAATGTTCCTATCCTCAGAGGTTTGGGTGAAAAGTCTCGTTACTTCATCAGGTCTTTCAGATATGGCAGATCTCAATTTATCTTCATCAATAAACAATTTCCCACCAAACTCATAACTTCCAGTCGTAATCCCAATTTGTGAGAGCATAGAAAACTCCCCACTCGGAATTCCCTCTACTGGAGATGTAAAGGCACTTCTAAGATTGTCCGCTACCTTCCGTAATATTGAGTCACTTCTTAGCAAACCACTCATTGCCTTCTCGTCCCAAAGCTCCGCTTCCCGTTCCGAAAGTTCTCTTCGTTGCTCATCCGTTAGTGGTGCAAAATCTCTATATTTGGGTTCGATTAAAAGACTTTCTAGGTTACCAATAAGTTCATTGTACGCTTCTACAAAAGACTTAATTTGATCAACAAGCTTATCAGGATCACCCTGAACATTTATCGTGATTGGTTCTGCACCAGACGCCTGTAAAAGATTAAAATCAACTCCGTTTACTCTTACCGTATTAGAAGTTTGGCCTGTAACTTCAACACCATTGTAAGTAAAGGATGCGTCTGATCCCTGTGCAGAAAGAGTTGAGCTTCCACCAAATATCATGTCTCTGACGAAGGCCGTATCTTCAAATGAGAATCCTTGCCCCTCTCCCATTTCTCTTGTTGATATATAAAATCGTGAAGTTGTGTTATCAAATGAAGCACGTAAACCTAATGAGTTACCTTCAGCATCCTTCGCACTGTTTATCTTCTGAGCGAGTGATTGAAAGGTATCATTCTCGTCCACTGTAATTTCTGCTGTTAAACCAGCTTGGTTCGTTATCGTAAATGTTTGTGTACCAGATTCTAGAACAGTGTCCGTTCCCTTTGCACGGGAGCCCTCTAGATTAGATAATGCATTTTCAGAATTCAGAGCTGCACTTCTAGCTAATTGAACATTAGATATTGTATACGATCCTGGTGTAGCATTTCCCTGAGCTGTAGCAGTAACAACACTACTATTTGAGGAAGTTGCTTTAAATGCAGAAAAAGAAGATCCAAGCCTTAAAGAAGAATGTGCACTATTAAACGTTGCTAATGAAAGATTTATTCCACGATAAGCATCTTGCTGCCATTCTGTCCATTGTTTTTTTTGAAATAAGCGATCAAGCGGAGCTCTTTCAGCCTGCATGATCTGCTTAACCATTGTATCTGTATCCATCCCAGAAAACATTCCACCTATTCTCATGACGCTCTCCTTTACAAAAAGTTATCTTTTAGATTCTTTCATCAATTAATATACCTGCTAACTCTTGAAGCTTTTCCACTATGTCTAAAAATTTCTTAGGTGGTACTTCCTTAATGACTTCGTTTGTTTCTGAATTTCTAATTTCTACGTAATACGTATTTAATCCCTCATGAAGATGAAACTGAACATGTGTATTAGTTGACTTAAAAAAATGATTAGCTCCTTTAATCATTTCTCCGATATTTTGAGGTAACTGAGCCTGTGACTGATCTTGTTGTATAGACTTATCTCCTCTTATTTGAGATTGAGCTGTCTTGTTTAAAGGAACTCGTGGTGAACTAGCTTCACCAGAAATTCGAATAGAATCCATTCTATTTCCCCCGATCAGTAGCTTTAACTTCTTATATTATATATCGGCAAATCCTCAACGATTTTTAATAATTATGTATGATTTCCCTCACTATTTCCTCTATTTTTGCACGGTGATTCATATAATATAGAAAACCATAATAAAAAAGAGACTCTAAGGATATACCCAGAGTCTCTTTTAAAGTTCTACCATTCATACATTATCTAATTAACTGTAGAACACCTTGTGGTAACTGATTAGCCTGCGCCAGCATCGCTGTGGCAGCCTGAGTTAAAATGTTGTTTTTCGTGAAGCCCATCATCTCTAACGCCATATCTGTATCGCGGATACGGGATTCAGAGGCTTGTAGGTTTTCAATCGTAGTCCCTAAGTTATTTGAAGTATACTCTAGACGATTCTGCTTCGCACCAAGCGTACCTCTTTCAGAAGCTACACTCTTGATTGCCGTCTCAATATCCGCTCTACCATTTGCTTTAGATAAGTTATTGAAATCAGCTGCATTAATTGTATCTATTTCAATAGTTGAGCCAGTATCGTCTGTAACAATATTAATTTTAGCAGCCGCAGCAGGACTGATATTAATTCCGTTAAATGTTGTTTTTTCCATGATTTCTTTAATTTGTGCACCTAACTCATCTAATTCTGAGTCGATGTTCTTTTTGTCTTCATCAGAGTAAGTACCATTATCTTTCTGTACATTTAACTCTTTCATACGCGTTAGCATAGCACTTACTTCATTCAAAGCACCCTCTGCTGTTTGTACAAATGAAATACCGTCTTGTACGTTACGTTGAGCTTGTGAAAGACCACGAATTTGACCTCTCATTACTTCTGAGATGGATAGACCCGCAGCGTCATCTGCTGCACGGTTAATTCTTAATCCAGAAGATAGTCTTTCTGTGTTCTTACTTGTGTTAAACGTGTTCATTGATAGGTTACGGTGAGAGTTTAAAGCAATTACGTTTGTATTAATTCTCATTTTCTTGTTCCTCCTTGAATTTTAATACCCCACGTCCATGTGGGGAAGTGTCCACACAACTGGCCAACCATTAGCAGAACACCTTACTATGTATATCGGAATGTCTTCTCCAATTGTTTATCATTTTTCCTTTATTTTTTTATATTTTATAGACAGACCAAAGATTTGTCCATTACATAAGTTTTTACTTCATCCCATGAAAAAGAGACCCTAGGGCACTTCCTAGAATCTCTTTAAAAGTATTAAATGCTTATGCTTAGAATTATCTAATTAACTGTAGCACACCTTGTGGTAGCTGATTCGCCTGCGCTAGCATCGCTGTAGCAGCTTGAGTTAAAATGTTGTTTTTCGTGAAGCCCATCATCTCTAACGCCATATCTGTATCACGGATACGGGATTCAGAGGCTTGAAGGTTTTCAATTGTAGTTCCTAGGTTATTTGAAGTATACTCTAAACGGTTTTGCTTCGCACCTAGTGTACCTCTTTCAGAAGCTACACTCTTTATTGCCGTTTCAACAAGTGCTCGACCACTTGCTTTAGTTAAGTTATTAAACGCAGCTGCGTTAATTACATTTATTTCAATCTTTGATCCACCGTCATCTGTAACAATTTCGACTTTAGTGCCTGCAGCACCACTGATTTTAATACCGTTAAATGTAGTATTCTCCATGATTTCTTTAATCTGTGTACCTAACTCATCTAATTCTGAGTCAATGTTCTTTTTGTCCTCATCAGAGTAAGTACCATTTTCCTTTTGTACATTTAATTCTTTCATACGTGTTAGCATGGCACTTACTTCATTCAAAGCACCCTCTGCTGTTTGTACAAAGGAAATACCATCTTGTACGTTACGTTGAGCTTGTTGAAGACCACGAATTTGTCCTCTCATTACTTCTGAGATGGATAGACCCGCAGCATCATCTGCTGCACGGTTAATTCTTAATCCAGAAGATAGTCTTTCTGTGTTCTTACTTGTGTTAAATGTGTTCATTGATAGATTACGGTGAGAGTTTAAAGCAATGACATTCGTATTAATTCTCATGATTCAAGTTCCTCCTTGAGGGTTATTTTCTCCACTTCCTTGTGGGAAAGGTAGTCATATTGCTGGCCAGCTATACAATTGGACACCTTTACCATATATATCGGATTATTTATTCAAAATGTTTACTGTTATTGTAACTTTTTTGCATGTATTTACAAAAATCATGTCTTTTTACTTAGTTTTGATTAAAAAAATATGATTAAAGTAAAAAAGAGACCCTAGAACAATATCCTAGAATCTCTTTAAAAGCATTAAAATGCTCAAATTATCTAATTAACTGTAGAACACCTTGTGGTAATTGATTAGCCTGCGCCAGCATCGCTGTGGCAGCCTGAGTTAAGATGTTGTTTTTCGTGAAGCCCATCATCTCTAACGCCATATCTGTATCACGGATACGGGATTCAGAGGCTTGAAGATTTTCGACCGTAGTTCCTAGGTTGTTTGATGTATACTCTAGACGGTTCTGCTTCGCACCTAGTGTACCTCTTTCTGCAGCAACTTGTTTGATAGCAGCTTCAATATTTTCACGAGTATTAGTACTGTCTAAGTCTGTAAAAGCAGCTTCGTTTGCGAAGCTCTCAATTACAATTTCAGTTCCAATATCATCAACAACAATTTTTACATCTGCAGCATCGTCTCCACCAATATGAATTCCATTAAAGGTAGTATTTTCTATAATGGCATCAATTTGTAGGCCAAGCTCATCTAACTCCGCATTGATATTTTTAATATCTTCATCAGAGTAAGTACCATTTTCTTTCTGTACATTTAACTCTTTCATACGTGTTAGCATAGCGCTTACTTCATTCAAAGCACCCTCTGCTGTTTGTACAAAGGAAATACCATCTTGTACGTTACGTTGAGCTTGTGACAAACCGCGAATTTGGCCTCTCATCACTTCTGAGATGGATAGACCTGCAGCATCATCTGCCGCACGGTTGATTCTCAATCCAGAAGATAGTCTTTCTGTGTTCTTACTTGTGTTAAATGTGTTCATCGATAGGTTACGATGAGAGTTTAAGGCAATTACGTTTGTATTAATTCTCATTTTCTTGTTCCTCCTTGAATTTTAATACCCCACGTCCATGTGGGGAAGTGTCCACACAACTGGCCAGCCATTAGCAGGACACCTTACTATGTATATCGGAATGGCTCCCCTAATTGTTTATCATTTTTCCTTTGTTTTTTTCTTATGTTTTAAAGTTAGGCCAAAGATTTGTCCATTACATAAGTTTTTTAACAACTTCATCCCATGAAAAAGAGACCCCTGGGCACTTCCTAGGATCTCTTTAAAAGTTTTAAATACTTAATGCTTATAATTATCTAATTAACTGTAGAACTCCCTGCGGTAGCTGATTAGCCTGCGCGAGCATCGCTGTGGCAGCTTGAGTTAAAATGTTGTTTTTAGTGAAGCCCATCATCTCTAACGCCATATCTGTATCACGAATACGTGACTCAGACGCTTGAAGGTTTTCAATTGTAGTCCCTAGGTTGTTAGACGTATACTCTAGACGGTTTTGCTTCGCACCTAGTGTACCCCTTTGTGAAGCTACATTTGTTATTGCCGTTTCAATAGCATCCAAGTCATCTTCATTATCTAGACCAGCAAAACCAGTTGTAACAATTCTATCTATATCAATTTTTGAACCACCATCGTCAGTAACGATTGAAATAGCACCACCAGCACCACTAATGTTAATTCCGTTAAACGTGGTCTTGGTCATAATTTCATCAATTTGTGCACCTAGCTCATCTAATTCTGAGTTAATGTTTTTAAGATCATCAGGAGAGTAGGTACCATTAGCTTTTTGTACATTTAATTCTTTCATACGTGTTAGCATGGCACTTACTTCATTTAACGCACCCTCTGCTGTTTGTACAAATGAAATACCATCTTGTACGTTACGTTGAGCTTGTGAAAGACCACGAATCTGACCTCTCATTACTTCTGAGATGGATAGACCTGCAGCGTCATCTGCCGCACGGTTGATTCTCAATCCAGAAGATAGTCTTTCTGTGTTCTTACTTGTGTTAAACGTGTTCATCGATAGATTACGATGAGAGTTTAAAGCAATTACGTTCGTATTAATTCTCATGATTCAAGTTCCTCCTTGAAAGTTGGTATCCTACATCCTTGTAGGAAAAAAGTGTCCATATGGCTGGCCAGTCATACAAATGAGCACCTCTATTATATTTATCGGCTAAAAAAACTCGTTGTTTAATAAGATTAGCTAAATTTGTTTACCTTTATTTATCCAGCTTTGATTTTTCATATCATTCAAATCAATATCTACTTTAGCCGCTTGTTCATTTTCCTTCTGAATCTGTAGGTAAATTTCTTTCCTATATATTGAGATGCTCTTAGGTGCTTCTATACCAAGCTTGATTGTATCTCCTTCAACAGAAATAACTGCAATTTCAATGCAATCATCAACAACGATAGACTCTCCTTTTCTCCTCGTGAGAACTAGCATCTATTTCACAGCCTTTGTTTTAAGATTTTCTGTTTCATCTTGATCTGGAAACAAAGGGTGCTTTATGAGATACCCCACATTTTCGAGTACAACCTGCATAGCTTTTTTGTTAGCTATATTCAATACGATTGGAGCCTTGAGATTCATCGTTGACTCCTTTAAAGAGTTTGTGCTAGATAAAATACATACGATTTGAACATCATTTGGAGAAGATACGTTAAGTTCCTCTACTGCTGCTATAGGAAGCTCAAAATCATAATCAGCATAGAATAGAAATGGGTTCACTACAAAAAAACCTAGCTGAGCATCTTCAACAGACTGGAGAAAGTAAAATGTATCTTTTTCATCTATTGGGAGTAATAGATATTGTTTATTTTGCTCAAATCCTAATACACCCTTTGTAAAATGAATGATCTGCTCTTCAGAATATTCAATGTCACCGAATCTGCTTGTTTGTATTACCAAGACGATCACCTCAATCTTTTGATAACTAGTTCGCCAACGGACTAGTTTTAAATACGTTCCTTATCTGAAAATGAGAGTTAATGCAGCACGCACTAACTCTCATTATATTAAAATAGTACACTATGATTTACAATGCTCTGTCAACACTCTGACCAACCCAATCAATAGAAATTGAAGGATATTGAGCCTGTGAAATCATAAAATGACCCTTTTTATGCTGGATAGACGGTTTTTGTGGAGTGACTTGAATATCAGCTAATCCTTCGCGTAAAGATAAATTAAGGTTGTCTGGAATATACTCCATTGAAATATTTAAAGACGAGCCTTCCCCGACAGCACTTAATTCTCTTGTCATCATACTGTTTTGTCTAGCAATATCCGCAATACTAGTTCTGGAACGAGCAATATCTCCTAAAGAATCACCATCCTGCGCTATCCTAGCAATCGCTTGGGGAACTACCACGTTTTTAATATGATTGGTCAACCGTTTTGTCCAATCTATGGGATTCTCTGATCCATAGGCAGCCCATGCTTCAGACTGATCAATATGGAGTTGCCCATTTTCTCTACTCATTTCCATGACAGGTAATGTGTTTTTAATTTGAACATCTGCATGTGGCTGCTCAAGTTCAAGTGTGCCTTGCTCCTGCTGAATAGACAGTTGGGCAAATGTCTGCGATATCCTAATTTGAGGAATATTCATCATCAGCCCTTTATCTTAGAAAATCGATAAGACTTGGCATAATAATTCTTGCTCCAGAGGCTAAACTGGCCTGATACACGCTTTCCTCTATTTTTAAACGCATAATCACTTCAGCAAGGTCTGCATCTTCCGTTTTAGAAATTAGATCTTGTAGATTCAAGTTACTATCTTTTAAACGCTCATCAATTAACTCCACACGATTCGTCTTAGCCCCAACCTCTGACCATGAATTTAGCATAGTCTCCAACCGACTATCTAAGTTTCCACTAAGCTGCCTAACAGTCTCTGTCTCCCCTGATTTTAAAGCTTCACTAATATTTGCTAACGTTGCAAAAATGTTATCAGCATCATTGACCTCGCCAAAAATGCTTCCTGCATCCACATTAACTTGAATGACTATTCCTCTTGATAATTCAAATGAAATATCTCCTTTATCAAAAGAAGCATTTTGATAGGAATCATCATTAGGGTACGGGGCCTGATCCGTTTTCTGACCATTAAAAATATATCTTCCGTTTAATTGACTGTTGGCAATATCCTTCAATTGTTGAAACAATTCGTCGATTTCAGCAGCAATAGCATCTCTTGCTGGCTGATTTTTTTCACTTGACGCTCCACTAAGTGCTAAGTCCTTAGCTCTATGGACAATGTTAGTAGCTTGGTTAAGCATGGTGTCTGTCTGTTCTAGCCATGAGAGTCCTATGTTAAGATTGCTCTGATATTGCTCAGTAGCAGCAAGCTCACTACGATATCGCATAGAATAGCTTATTCCAATCGGATTATCTGAAGGCTTATTAATTAATTTCCCAGTTGCAAGGTGGTTCTGTACCTTTTCTAATCGAGATAGATTGTTTCTCAAGTTGGATTGCATATTATTGTTAAGCATCGACTGTGTAACTCTCATTCCTTCACCTACTCTCTAAATTTATGACTTCAATCTAAAATTAATATTCTTATTCTCAATGAAGATGAGCCAACAATTGAACGTGACTTGGTAATTATTAACGGCCAACTAAGCCCATACGATTAATAATCGTATCTAGGGACTGATCAATAGTTGTCATCATCCGTGCTGAAGCATTATAGGCATGCTGAAACTTAATCATATTCGCCATTTCTTCATCTATAGAAACACCACTAATCGACTGGCGATTGTTTTCTACTTTGTCCATGATAAGAAGATGATTAGACATCTGTCTCTCAGCCTCTTGAGCTTGAACACCTAATGCTCCCATAATGGATCTAAAGTACTGATCAAACGTCGCGGTTTGTGCTGGACCAACAGTAGGAGTAAAGGAAAATTGTGAATCACGTAGCTGAGCCATGGCTAAGGCTAAGTGATTGTTTCCTTTGATTACCTTTGTCACTCCATCAACTTGTTCCGCTCGCCAAGAAACTGCAATACGGTCTAGGTTGTTCATGATATCTGGATTTAATTGTACATTTTGAATTGAGAAATTCTCTTCATCAGCCGGAATAAAAAATGGACCACCAGGAATGGCGTTACCATTCTCATCTTCGTCAAATGTCCAACCTAATTGGTGTAATCCGTTAATTCCATTGACTGTAACGTCAATTCCACCTGCAGGAACAGGTTCTCCAGCCGTTAAGGTTTGACGATTATCAGCAGGGCCATACTCAACATCTAAAGGGAGCACACTTCCTTCGGGAATTCTGACACTTACCTCCCCGTATATTAAGCCTTTAAACATAGCATCTAGCTGTGCCTGATATTCATTGACAATTTGATCACGTGAAGCAATCATTCCGGCAATTTCTCCACCACTAACTTGCTCTACAGCGACGCCATCCCCAAATAGTGTAGGAGCATTACCTTGAACCAAAACAGCTCCGTTCGTTAAAGCAACGTTGTACATGCCGTTAGCATCCTCAGTCACGTTTATATCAGCAATCTGAGATAATTTGTCAACGATTAAATCTCTTTGGTCTCTTAAATCATTCGCATTATTACCGATACCCTCAATCCTACGAATTTCCTGATTTAAAGAGGCTATTTGGGTAATGAAGGTGTTAGCTTCACTTGCTTTTAGATTAATGCTTGTAGTTAAATCCTGACTTAGCTCTGCTAGCTTTGTGTCTACATGTTTAAATGTATCTATTAACGCTAAAGCTCGCTCCTTTAAAACAGCTCCAGCTATATCAGGCGATACACTTAGATCCTGCCAAGCGTCCCAAAACTCTTCAATAACAGATTGAAAGCCCACATCACTTGGCTCATTAAAAATGTCCTCAATCTTACTTAAAGAATCCGCTCTAATCTTCCAATTTCCGAACGCTTGGGCCTGAGTACGAAATTGATCATCTAAAAAAGATTCTCTAATTCGTGTAATAGAATCAAACGTTACTCCTGTCCCTAATTGCCCTGGGATTTGGACTCTATTCATACTAGGGGAATGAAAGGCATTGGAAGCGACCAAATTAACGCGTTGCCTAGAATATCCTGGTGTATTCGCGTTTGCAATATTATGTCCCGTTGTCGTTAATGACGTCTGTTGAGCAAACAAACCGCGTTTAGCTAATTCCAATCCATGAAAGCTCGAGATCATAGTTCCACATCCTTATAAAAATGAATTCTTTCTGTCCTTATGTGTATTCCTTCTATTTATGAGCAAATTAGGCTCTGGTATCAAAAATACTTCTTCTAACTCCTTCGCCCTTTGACTGTGAAGCGTTCTTTTGATAATTATGCTGATCCGATGAATCTGTAAAAAGATCTAATGAATACTGAACAAAATGCATGGAGTCAGTAAGGAGATTAGCATTCGTTATATTTACTTCTTGTAGCTCTAATAGTGTAACTTGTAGATTATAAGCCTTCTCCTCCACAACTCGCTTCTGCTCCAAATCGGAGATGACCTCAATAATGTCACTCAAGGTCCCTTCAAGATCTCCCTTGCCACTCGCCTGCAGAAAAGCAGCAACAAGCTCTAAACGTTCTTTCTCCTGCTGACCGACCTGTTTGAGCAGCTTCGATTCTTCCTTATTTATACTCACAATTTGCTCGAGATCACTTTGGATTAAAGCCTCTCTTTTCTTTGTTGATAAAGCAAGCAGTTCTTCATGAGTAGCGTGTAAGCTGTCTAAGCTTGCGATAATAGGCTGAAGCATAATGCTCCTCCTTACTAAGTAGTTTAAAGTGGAAGCTCATATGGCTTTATCCTTATTGACGTAACCTATTAGACTTCCGAGTCTCTCAATTCATCTAACCGATAACCCAATAAAACCGATCAATCCTCACCAAACCAAAATTGATACATTTTCTCCGCTACTTTGCGACTGTCCACCTGATACTCACCGTTCTGTACCTGCTGCTTAAGCTCCTTAACCTTCTGCTGATGAACCGGATCAGTGTTGACCTTGTTTCCAAGCATGGCCTTAGCCTGATCAGAAATTTGCACCTGATCCTTTCTCTTAGCTTGAGCTGCTTTAGATACCTGTGTTTTATTCTGTGTTTTTTGATACGGGTTAATAAAGCCCGAGTTTGATGGTTTGTTAATCTTCATCATAATCACTTCCCTTTGTCTACCTTTCATTGCATCCATATAAAACTCCTACATATTATCCTGGTGAAATTCTAAAGTACTTAGGTTATCCGATTGATACATGTCTATATTTTATCCTTTTACAACTTACAGCCTCTAACTGACCCTTGTAATCATTCTCTATATTTTATCCTTATGATGCATGTATCCTGTATCCTTGACCTTATATTGATTCTCTTCAATTTCCTGCCTAAGCTGCCTATTTTGCTTTTCCGCTCCTTTAGTGAACTTGTCACGGCAGGAGGAGCAAAGCTGACCTTCTCTTGTCATCACACCGCATGATTCACAAGGGTAGCCCATATTAGGCAAGCCTATGAGGGAGATTCTCTTCTGTTTGATGAATTTAGTGATCAGCTTAATGCTAACCTCTGTATCCTCACTAACCTGATTAATGTTAGCTTTCTTATTTTCTGACTTACGCAGATAATTCGCTACGGCGTTATACGCCTTTTCCTCTTCTTCAAAGCAGGAATTACACACATCCCGTACACCTTTTACAAATAATGTGCCACATTTCGGACAGTTATCCAATTGATTGAAACCCATATTTATGCTCTCCTTTTATACGTATTGAGATAGGCACAGTATGATTATCTCGCTAAGGTTAGGCTAGTGACGGTAGCCGCTCCTTCTTGTCTTAGTATAAATGCAGCAGCGTACAGGGTCGCACCAGTGGTATATACATCATCTAGTAATAAAACTCTCTTTTTATATATATCGACCTGACTCTGCTGATTTTTAAGGAACTTTTTCAACATTTCTGCTAATCTTTCGTCCCGGCTCTTTTTACTTTGCTTAAAAAGGTCATCCTTCATCGTTAAAATGTCACTTGTAACCTCCAGTTGTAACGCCGAGGCAAGGCAATCAGCCAGTCTTTCTGCTTGGTTAAATCCTCTTTCTCTAGCCCGCATCGCAGATAGAGGAATGGGTAGGATCATATCCATTTCCTCTCGATCAAGCCTAGGAAGAGCTTTATTAACAATGAGTGAAGCTAAGAAGTAAGCTAGTCTAGTGTCCTTTCTATACTTAAACTGCTCCATCCATTCCTGAACAATGGGAGTGTAGGATACCGCGCTCACGTTCTTCTCTAAGATCATCCCCATCCCCATTTGCTCCTCCCACAGCTTCCAGCGATAGCAGTCATAGCAAATCGTCTGCTCCTTATGCTTTCGGATAAATGTGCTGTCTAAAGAGTCCAGCTGACGGGAGCAAATGGGACAAAGCTCCTTCTCTAACCATTTTATCTGATTTTGGCAATTGAAACAAAGCCATTCTGCAACAGGTAGGAGGGGATTTGCTCGAAAAATAGAAAAAGTGAAAAGATCCGTCCAACGAAAAGGTGTGCTCATACGACTTTGACAATGTAGGCAGTTCATTCCTATACGTTTCCTCCTTCGTGTCCTAGGTTCATGCTCTATAAATCTTGCATACCTTTTCTATTAATCTTTCATTTTATAATGATTAAGGTGTTAACTTTAATGAATCAGATACAGGGAAAGTTATGAGCAAAAGTGGCGTTATTGATTCAAATGTGTTATTGACTCAGATTAATGTTTTCATATTTTAATTGGAATATTGGATATTCCATTCACTGAATTCACTGATCTACTCAGCGTTCCACCTCTTAATTTGCTTTACACACTCCGCCTGAGAATCCGTTATACTTTCAGGAAAAAAGGACACACTCCCTACTGGATCTTGAATCTTCCTTCCTGCTCGTCCAGCCATTTGAATAAGAGCTGCAGTGTGGAAAACAGGGTCATCCGCTCCTAACACCCCTACATCACAAAAGGGTATCGTTACACCTCGTTCTAAAATGGTAGTGGTCAATAGGAGATGAATATCGTGACGGCGAAAACGCTGAACAATGTCTGCTCGATCTGGATGCTCGGCGTAGACACTGTCCATTTTAAAGCTGTCCTCTGGATTAATTCCTTTGCTAGATAAGTAGGGTAAGAGAACCTTTTCTATATAGGAAGAGACGTGAGGCAGATCTTTTACATGTGGAACAAATAGGTAGCCATAGCGTTTTTGCTGGATCATCCCTCCTATAAATTCACTTAGTTCAGTAGAGACGGTGCTTGAGAGAATCCATTTTCTCCACTTTCCCACCGCTTGAATGGTAGGAACGGCTAAAGGATGACCATGATACCGCTTGGCAATTAAAGAGTAGGGTAGTGTTCCTTTTTCTGCTCGATCCTGGAGCTTTTTAGACGGAGTAGCACTAAGGTAGATAAGCTTTCCTTGCTCCTTTTTCGCTCGGCGCACAGCAAATTGAAGCATTTTATCAAAGCTGTAGGGAAAAGCGTCTACTTCATCAACTATGACTAGATCAAACGCTTGATAAAACCTGAGACACTGATGAGTTGTGGCTAGAAAAAGCTCACCTTGGTCATATTTCTCCGTACTATCTCCATGAAGCACAACGATTTTTGTGGATGGAAAGGCTGATTTAAGACGCGGAGCAAGCTCTAAGATAACGTCCTTACGGGGAGATGTAATCATTAATTTCTGGCTCTGACATAGAGCCTCATACAAAGCGGCAAAAATGATCTCCGTTTTTCCAGCACCACAAACGGCCCAAACTAGATACTCATGTTCCTCGTTTGAACATTTTTCATTTATAGTCTGTTTATTCATACTTAAATCCTTGTTTGCACTCTCAGAGCAAGGTTTGGAATGATGTTCCTGTATGGAACATTTATCCTTTTTAGCAGCGAAAGCAACTAACTGATCGGAGGCTTTTTGTTGGGCTGGACTTAAGGATTCCTTCCATTCAAAGGCTACTTTGGCTTCTTGAGCTACTTTGGCTCCTTTGGCTTCTTGAGCTACTTTGGCTTCTTTTTTTGTCTTATGATTTAGCTGCAATACTGCTGGAGGAGTCTTGAACAGAACGTACGGCTCACATGACTTCGAAATTCCTAGCTGCAAACAGGTCGGACAATATAGGCAGAGATCACTGTGACAGGAAAGACACGTTCGGAGGGGGATAAGGGTAAGCTTTGTTTGTATATATTTATTTTTGATTACTTTCAACTGATGGAACCATCCTTTTAAAAAGGAGGATTGAGCTACATCTTGTGGCTCTAAATGTCCACATCTACGGCAGAAGGCATGCTCTAGCAATCCATAAGCGTTGTGCTGATAAGCGATCGGTGACATCCATTCAATATAACCAGATAGATACAGGCGTTGTAGAAGGAAAAGAAGCTGAGTTTTCTTGGTAGGCTGTTGATCAAGTGGAATATTATGTGCTGTGCAAGCTGATTCTATTTCACTAAGGACTAATCTTCTACCAGCTAACGCTTGAGCAAGTTGTTGCTCTATAGGAGTTAGATGAATCGCTAAAGCTGGAACACGTTGGTAATGTGTAGATGAGTCCGCATGAACAGTTGAAATTGGAACCTGGTTATGGGTAAGTGAGTGTGAATGAACGGATGAAATTGGAACCTGATTATGGGTAAGTAAGTGTGAATGAACGGGTGATTTTGAAGATGATCCTTGGGAGGGTGTGTGACTACAAAGCTGTTTCAGAAGGTAGACAGGAGATTGACCTAGGAGCTGAGCGTCTAAATACTCACCTTGATCTTGGGTAGCATCCTGACTCTGGGAATGCCTGAAAAGGTTTTGAACTTCCCGCTTCTCAAGCTCAGCAATATGTTTGAGCGTATATTGTACTTCTACTTGTATGGATAGTCCCAAGCTTTGCTCCATCCTCTTCCAAAATGGAATATCAACAAATTCGTACGCAACATGGGGAGTGATATACCATTGTGGTAGTTCTAAATTTGATTGGTTGACAGCTATTTGGTGTAAAGAGTATTGATTGTCAGTCCCTTGAGACTCTGGCAGTGCATGCGGTGGGGTGTGATGTGCCTGTTCAGCGGTACATATTTGATAGATTATAAATTCTGTTTCCATCCTAACCTCCTCTTTAACATTAGAAAGACTTGGCTTATCGCCAAGTCCTAGCGCAAGCCTTAGTTTTTCTTATACTATATACCTTTAAGCTTACTCAACTTTCGTAGTTCACTTGTAACGGTCATATGCGACCGTTAGAGGTCTTTTTTTGCCTGATTAGATTTTTAACAGTCATTTTCGACCCTTAGAATGAAAAATCTATTGATTTAATTCGATTTACAGCGCTAAGGTGCAATTTTGTCCGTTAGAATTTATATCGTTCAAAAAAACCTCTCTAAGATGCGATTTTGTCCGTTAGAGCAAGCCATACATCATGAACCGCATCGAAAACAAAAGAAGCTAACAACTGAAGTCACTTTATGATGTTTTAAGTCCGTAATGCAAAAGGCCGCAGCAGAAAATGAATAGCAGGTCACTCACTGTAATGAATAGCTTGGCCAATCTTCATCATATAAAGCCTTATGTACCAGTATCATTTTGGAAAGCCTTATGTATCAATATCATTTTAGAAAGCCTTATGTACGATTAACACCTTGCTAAAGTCTTATGTACCAATTTCACCCGACTAAAGCCTTATTTGCCACTTTCCCTGAGAAAGTTGAGTTATACAATCTGATCGTACAAAAAAGCACCCCTTACTCTCATGCTGCAAGTAACGGATGCTTGTTAAGAATATAAATTAATCAGTAGCCCTTTAATATCTCCCACAAGGGAAAGTATTTCAAGCTGGTTTTTCTCATCATCTAAAATTTGATTAGTCAGATCAATAAGCTTCTTATCAACCTCTTCCACAATCTTGTAGCTACGTGGTCTACCTCTAGAGTTAAAGCCCTGTCTCTCTTGAAGCTCGATACCGTACTCTACTGCTTCGTTCAGAAATTGCTTCACTAGCTTCTTATATTCTCTAAGGTTCTCCATCGTCATGTGCTTCCCTAATCGCTCTCCACTATCGTGAATGCGATTAACAAGCTGCTGTAAGGCACCCTCTTGCATTCTTAAGCTAGATTGGGCGACAAGCTGCGCGAAGTTTGCCTTAGGCTGAGCCCCAAGGTTTTCTTTTTTCATTGGTTCGATTCGGGTATTTACGTGGTTCTCAATACGCAACGGTCGTATCCCTCCCTTAAATCCACTACGTGCAGGGACTGATCTCTAGTAAAAAGCTCATCTCTAGCAGAATGCTCAAGAGGGAGCTCTGCTGGAAAACTACTAAGCCTTGAGATCGGTAGCCCACTTTTTTCAAGCCTGTCTATTATCTTT
Organism: Bacillus horti; assembly: GCF_030813115.1. NCBI lineage: Bacteria > Bacillati > Bacillota > Bacilli > Caryophanales > Bacillaceae > Caldalkalibacillus > Caldalkalibacillus horti. The sequence continues at coordinate 81,910 of NZ_JAUSTY010000008.1, forward strand.
AGTGTATCATCATTTGACCCACAGTCAATTAAATAAAAATAAATATTATGTCCCTCAAGCTGAGCAAGCTGAGTTAAAGAGCGTAGAGTACCTTCGATTTTTGCTTGCGAGTTATGCGTATACAGCACGTAATGCTGTGTGGTCGTGTTCTCCTTTTTTCTATAAAAAAGGATGCGCATATGAGTCCATAGCACAGTTAGTCCATAAACAGCGAGCCCCCAAAGCAATAAGGTTTGCATTCCCATACCCCCTTTCTTACAGAGTATGCGAACCAAACCTAAAGAGTGCGGGTCTTTGTGGGCTGTTTGATACCAGCAGAACAGCCTGAAGGGAGTCATCATTGTAGTCACTGTTGCTGTCAAGGTTGTTGCACAGCATCAGTTACTATAGGTTAATTTCAGTTAGAGTCACAGCATCGGTTAACTTTATGTTAATCTCAGTTAGGCACAGCTTCAGTTAACTATAAGTTAATCTCAGTTTGGCACAGCATCAGTTACAACTTCAGCTACAGCTTCACCCAATGATTTTTGATCGCTTCAACAACCGCTTGGGTCCGGTCATGGACCTTCATTTTTTGTAGGATGTTGCTGACGTGGTTTTTGACCGTTTTTTCGCTGATATATAAAATGTCTCCGATACGTCTATTGCTTTTTCCTTCAGCCATCAGCTGTAGGACCTCACACTCACGCTTTGTTAATAGGTGATAGGGAATCGTATACTCATCGAGTAGCATAGCACCAGAACCTTGCTCGGAGTAGCGCTCCGCCTCGACCTCTTGCTCCACTTTAATTCTACGAAACTCATCAATGAGCTTACCCGTAACCTTAGGATGGATATACGCACCACCTGAGGAAACAACCTTCACAGCTTCAATCAGGGAATCAATATCCATTTCCTTTAGAAGATAGCCGTTTGCTCCAGATTGTAGGGTTTTATACACGTAGGCTTCTTCATCATGAATAGATAAGATAATAACCTTTGTTTCTGGAGATGAAGAAACGATCTGTTCCATCGCTTCAACCCCATTCATATTAGGCATATTGATATCTAGTAACAGAATGTCGGGTCTTAGGGCTTCAACAAGAGAAAGAGCCTCAAATCCATCTGATCCTTCTCCCACGATGTTAAAGCAAGCCTCCATCTCTAGTATCCTCTTTACACCTTCACGAAAAATTTTGTGGTCATCTACGAGTAGAATATTCACTTCGTCCGTTTGATTCATGATTTATTCCCTCCTCCAGTTGATCTTTTTGAATAGGTAGGACAATTAATAGTTTTGTTCCGTTTCCTGGTGAAGATTGAACAACCATATGCCCATTAAGTAGTTTGACACGTTCCTGCATGCCGATTAGACCGAAGCCACTTTTGAGCTCCTTGTCCGGATCAAAACCGATCCCATTGTCTTTGACAATGACATAGATACGCTCTGCTTGAAATTCTAGTTTAATATGAGCTTCACGTGTCTGTGCATGCTTTATGATGTTGTTAAGTGCTTCTTGGACGAGCCTGAAAACGGCAACCTCCATAGCTGGTGTGGGACGTATTTCCTTTCCAAACATCTTCAATTCGATAAGAATAGGATGATTGCTCATCAACTTCTCTATGTATTTGTTCAAGGTGGGTATGAGTCCTAAATCATCCAAAGCCATCGGTCGTAGATCAAAAATAATTCGCCTTACGTCCGCTAAACCCTCTCTTGTACTTTCCTTCACTTTCTTTAATTCAGCAATCGCCTGATCCATTCCTTCTTGATGCAGGACTCGCTCTACTAATTCCATACGCAAAACGATATGAGCCATCGATTGGGCTTACAAATCATACAAGCTCACGAGCCAAGCGCTTGCGCTCCTCCTCCTGAGCTTGTATGATTTGTAAGCCCATTTGCTGATGCTGCTGGGCATCCTCTAGCAGATCGGCCATCTGCTTAATATCATAGGAGAAGTAGTTAATCACCACGCTGATCTGAGTGAGAATACTTTCTGCTCGCTGAACGGTATCTTGTACACTTCTCAAACGAAATTGAAGCTCATCTCTTTTTTCACGTAGCTGGTTTTCCTTTTCCTGCAGAATGGAACGCTCAAGCTGAATGTTACTTGCGTTTTCATACGCCTTGCGAATGTCTTCTTCTTTGTAGATTCGAAAGTTTTTACTGACCTCTGAAAGCTTAAGTCGAGCAATACGCATCTGTTTATCAAGCCTGTCACTGGTTTTGATAACCTGCAGGACATCACGCTTGATCGTTTCAATTTCATAAAGCAGATCCTGCATTTCGCGCCTTGACTGCTCAGCGATTTCAAAGATTTGATTTTTACACTGTTCCATAGAGTCCAGTGTTTTTTCAATCACACCATCAATTATTGAAACGTTGGTAGACATACGTTTACCTCCCTTCGCTTTCATCCGATGAGAGCCCCCATCTTCATTCAGTGACTTTATGCCTATAACATGCTGTGTTTTTCTAGCAGCGGGACTATGGTGTGAATCCATCCATTACTCTCTTACAGTATACTTCATAAAATTACCTGCATAAATGATATTTTTGATTTATCGTGACATTTTTACTATACCTAATAACCCATACGTTGCGCAAGGTAAAAATCGTTAAATTACGAAAATATTTTTTGAATATTATATAGTTTTAGACTAATTATAGCGTACTTTTTTAAAATTGTAAGGAATTTTTGTCGAAATTCGTCATATTTTTTTACAATTCATTTCAATTCAAATTAGAAATAAAGGATGATTTATAAAAAAATCTATCTAGTTTTTCCCATCTTTTGAGATAGGAGAACTAGATAGATATTAAATGAGAAGGTGCATGTCTTCAATACTGAACATTACACCTCCTATGTTCTGCAATTTTTGTTATTTTTGAGCTAATGCTTGAAGTGCTTGCACTTTATCTGTATTTTCCCAAGGGACATTTAAGTCTGTACGGCCAAAGTGTCCGTAAGCAGCCGTTTGGCGATAGATTGGACGACGCAAATCTAGCTCCTTAATAATACCTGCAGGGCGTAGGTCGAATGTCTTACGCACGATCTCAGCAAGCTCATCATCGGAGAGCTTCCCTGTACCAAACGTATCGACAGCGATAGAAACAGGCTGTGCCACTCCAATCGCATACGCCACCTGTACTTCAACCTTATCGGCTAAATCAGCAGCTACGATGTTTTTCGCTACGTAACGAGCAGCATAAGCGGCAGAGCGGTCCACTTTCGTTGGATCCTTACCGGAAAATGCTCCGCCTCCATGACGAGCATATCCACCGTACGTGTCTACAATAATTTTACGGCCAGTTAGACCTGCATCTCCTTGAGGTCCACCAATAACAAAGCGGCCAGTAGGGTTAATAAAATATTTCGTATTCCCGTCCAACCACTCTGCTGGAACGGTAGGAATGATTACTTTTTCCATTAAGTCCTTTTTGATTTGCTCTTGGCTAGCCTCTGGATGATGCTGTGTAGAAATAACGATCGTATCTATACGTACAGGCTGATTTTGATCATCATATTCAACCGTTACTTGAGTTTTTGCATCTGGACGAAGATAATCAATCGTTTCATCCTTTCTCACTTCACTAAGACGGCGAGCTAGCTTATGAGAAAGAGAAATAGGTAATGGCATAAGCTCAGGTGTTTCTTTACAAGCAAAGCCAAACATAAGTCCCTGATCTCCAGCACCGATAGCTTCGATTTCTTTATCTGTCATACTACCTTCACGTGCTTCAAGAGCTTGATTCACCCCTTGAGCAATATCTGGAGACTGCTCATTGATCGCAGTAAGTACAGAGCAGGTTTCAGCATCAAAGCCATACTTCGCTCTTGTATATCCAATTTCTTTAATCGTTTGACGAACCAGCTTTGGAATATCTACATAACATTCTGTTGTAATCTCACCTGCAACTAGAACCAATCCTGTACTCACAGAGACCTCACACGCTACACGAGCGTTTGGATCTTTTTCAAGAATAGCGTCTAAAATCACATCCGAGATCTGATCACACATTTTATCTGGATGTCCCTCTGTTACAGATTCTGAAGTAAATAAACGATGGCCTTTCTTTAAGGTCATTTCTTGCATTCCTCCCTTTCACTAACCAGTTGTATTTATCTGAAGCTAAGCTTAACCGATACTCATTTCTCATCTGTAAAGACTGCAGCTTTTTCAAGGAAATGAAAAAACACCTTTCCTTGAGGAAAAGGCGTAGCCTGTGTGGTTACAAACGTCCTTTTACCTCTTATCTTTCAGAAAATGCACGTTGCTTCAAAAATGTGCATTCCTGCAGGTTAGCACCTTTCTTCTTTCGTATCGTTGTTTGGAAAGCAAATTAGATTTCATCTGGCAGCTAAGTGATACTGATTCGCCTTAAAAATTTGCTTTGCCTCTAAAAGCATGAAATTCGCTTTTTTAACGTATACTGGTAGAGAAGGTTGCCGAGTGTCATTGGGCCTGTCCCTCACACTAACTCAGGATAAGAGTATCCGTGTCACGACATATCCTATCTTATTTTAGGTTAGCTGTCAACGTATTATTCTTGAGGACTGACAACAGAGGAATTTTAGGTAAAGAGGATATTTTTTCTAAAATGTTTAGCCAATTTGGTTTGAACCTGATGAAAAGTATAGTACAATAACGGTACGACTGAATGGGGGGATACTTTTGGTTCATAAACTAGACAGCTTGTATGCAGAAGTTGAGATTAAGAGATATGTCCTCCATGAGAAGGTGAAGGTCTATCAGGACTTTTCTCATCCAGATATCGTAGAAATTAGCCAAGAGCTTGATATTTTGTTAAATGAAATCAATGAACTTGAACGTCAAAAATAAAGCGTTCCTAACTACTTAATCGTTAGGAACGCTTTTTGTCTATTAATTTTTTGGAGCCTCCGGGGTCTGGTTCGCTACCGTCTTCTTTTTACCCTTCGCCTGTCCAAAGATAATCCAAGAAAGAGGAGTCAGTTGAACGAGATAGACGATGAGCCAGGAAACAAATAATGCAGCCGACCAGGCACCCAAGATTTGTAGATGAAACACAATCGGTATTTCAGACGCTTCTACATATTTTCTCCAGAAGTATAAGACCATCGGATGGATCAGATAGATTCCAAAGGAAACTAGGCCTAGCTTAGCCAATACACTTCTCCATAGTCTTGGAGCTTTATGAATAAACCACAAAGCGACGTAATAGAGCATCAGGACCGAAATCAGTGTGTACATATTCCAGCCAAACTCATACCATCGTGAATTAAACCAATCTCCGTACTTATACGCCGGATAGTGGATATAAGCATGAAACGCTCCGCTAGCTAGCCAAGCAAGGGTCACAATAGGAACCATTAGCTTAGCCTTCTTCTTTAACCACGCTGTCACCGATTCATAGTAAACCCCAACAAAAGCACCGAGCGTATAATAACTCAGATAGGATAACGCTATACTGCCTTTGTATGTCACTTTAACCTCAGCTAGGTTGTTATAGAAGAAGAAGCCCCATTGCCCTAAAAAGCCGATTAAGAAAATCCACTTAACCAAGCCTTTTTGCTTTTGTAGCAGCAGTAATAGTAATGGGAATATAATATAAAATTGAATGCTAATAATAACAAAGTACAAATGAGCGTGTGCTTTCCCCCATAATAGATCATGCCCCAAAAAGCGAGACCAATCGAAGTTCTGCACCCCGTCCATGTTTTCAAAACCACCTGTTAAACGAAGCATGTAAAACGCAACCGACCACAGCAAATAAGGGACAATAATAAAGCTCAGCCGCTGTGAATAGAAATGCTGCAGGCGCTCTCTGTTGAGCGTCCGATGATAATACGTATAAAAGAGAACAAGGCTGCTTAGAAAAATAAACGTAGGCGTTCCCAGCTTCCCAAACTTATTTAGGATGAGGTAGAGGGGGTACGCTCTAGAATGCTCCGCCAATTCTACCATCGGAAAGGACGTTGCATGAACGAAAAGAACACCTAATATCGCTAAGCCACGAACCAGATCAATCTCTTCAATATACTTGCGCTTCAAGCTCATTTCTTAATCTCGTAGCTTCCTCGTACCAGTATGCTGCTTGGACCTTTGGTGACTTCAATTCCTCTACCGTCTGTACGTGGGATAAGAATAAGGTGATTCGCTGGTACTCTTGTACCACGGATATCTACCCCTTCTGTTACATCAGACAAGCCATCTCCACCAGGACTAACTAAGCCCTTAACCTGTCCTGTTCTGACAATAATTTCAGTACCTGCTTGTCCGATTAGTTGCTGACCTGTTTGAAGCTGAACAACCTTAAGAGTAGATTCAACCTCAACGCCTCCACCACCGCCTGTGGATCCTCCAGAAACCTTAGCAATTTGCTGATCAACGTATGATTTAGTCACGAGCGGATCGTTCACGGAGCCAAGTCCATTTGTATTCGCTCCTGCTGTCGTTCCGAGCAGCATAGCTCCTAAAACGGTAGATAAAGCCGCTGTTTTTTGCCATCTTTTCATTCTGTTATCCTCCCCATTTAAACATTAAAACAAATCTAGTATTCTCTTAAATGTACCATTGTTTTGCAACTTGCGCCAGTGAGCATATCCAGTCTCAACAATCTGGTCGGAAGTGAACCTATACACGAACTACGCTTGGAAACACACCTCTACGCGTACGGCTTTGAAACGATCCCATGCACGAACACCCCGCTGGAAACAAACCTCTACGCCTACGGCTTTGAAACGATCCCATGCACGAACACCGCTGGAAACAAACCTCAACACGTACTGTTTTGAAACGAACCTATCCAAGAACTACGCTTGGAAGCAAACCTCTGCAGTTACTGCTTAGGAAAGATTCTTTCTACGAACTGCTTTATAAAAGAATATCCATTTTTAAAAGTATATCTGCTTTAAAAAAGTAACGCTTCATGGATCAGTCTTTTTAGAGTGCAGAATGATTTTCCTCCTGGAGCTCCACTACCTTTTCCACAAATCTAGCAAACTCAGCTCTAGTCATCACTTGATTTGGCTTAAAGGTGTAGTCGGCATATCCCGTAATGACGCCCAATCGAGATAAGCGCATAATTGAGCCGTAGGCAAAATGATTTGAAGACAAATCTCTATACGTAATCGTTCTTTGTGTAGTCGGCTCAACGTTCATTTGCCGCAGAATAAGCTGCTCAAAAATAGTAACTACCTCTGCCCTAGTTATACTCCTAGACGGGGCAAAAGTTCCATCAGAATAGCCGTCCATCACGTTAGATTCACTCATTTGAGCAATAGCTTCACTGGCCCAATGCTCCTGTCCAACGTCTTCAAACGCGTCTCCCTCAGCTTCTGCATTAGCGTCAAAGCTGTACATACGCTGAAGGACCTGAGCCACCGCTGCTCTAGTCACTGGGTCCGCAGGATGGAAGAGGTAATCTCCCACTCCTTCAAAATAGCCTTGCTGGGACACAAGCACAATAGAATCCTGAGCCCAAAACCTGCGAATATCTCGATAGCCACCTATGATCGTACTCTGACTGGCTTGCAAGCGATAGGATTCAAAAGGAAATGCTTGTCTAGCATTAACTTGAATATAATAGATTCCAGGCTGAAGCCTTCGGCCAATATGAATTTCTTTTTCATTTCCGTGTTGTGTTTTAACAGTGATCAGCTCTTCATTTTCATCATAAAGCCTTATACTTAAGCTAACAAAGGAAGGTATACCGTAGGCCCGGATCGTCACGTATTGATTTTGATCTCTAACCCTTACTCTATACCAATCCTCATCTGTCCTCGTATGAATTGTAGCCTCTATGATTTGTGATAGAAGAAGTCTAGTAGCTTGTACCGGGCTATTATTCGGCTCATTCTCATCTTCAAAATAAGGACGATATGTGGTTCGTAGATAGTATTCTCCGTTCACCTTATTATCATAATAATGATGCAGGCGAAGATAATATCTCCCTCTTTCTACGTCCGTAACAAGCCTCTCCTCCTGACCGTTACTAACGTTGCCTTCATCAACCCTGACCGATGTCCCATCCGGTCGCTCTAAATAGAGGACAGGATCTAGACGAAGCGTATCGACCGATACATGGATATCTAGCTCTCCTTTTTGCGGTACATCAATATAGTACCAGTCTCGCATATTATCTCTATGGAACGTCCCCGTTAATACTTCTCCGTTCCCCTCTAATGGGAAGGCTTGTTCCTTCGTATTATTAGGCTCTTGTTGATCAGCATAAATGGTGAATGAGCTTGTCATTGAATACGATATAGGTCTCGTATGCGGCTCATCTTCATGAAATCTTAGCTTAATATGTGAAACTCCTGAATCAACCATTAACCGAATTTCTCTTGAATGATTAACATGATAACGGAACGTTTGATCCTGTTCTCTATTACTAAAGTAGATCAGCTCAAGCCCTTCTTCACGTGGCTCAGACAGTTCCACAGATAGGGTCAACACCCCTTGATAAGGAGAGTCAATTTTAAACCAATCGATATCCTCCTCATCGGCTAGCTGAGCGGAAATCATTGATTCTATAGGAAACGGAGCGGCCTGTACCATACTATTATTCGGCTCGTAGATATCTGTTGCTGGGGGTGTAGTCAGTGCCTTCCAGACATTGATACGTCCATGACCTGTTTGTACATCCCAGCCTGGCTCATGGACATCCTCAGACGTATACAACAAGTGGTTACGTAATTGGGCAGGGGTAAATTCAGGATGTCTTTTCAGGACCAATCCAGCTAAACCAGCCACTTGAGCGGCGGATAGGGACGTACCTGTAGCCAAACGATACTCTCCAGCTAATCCGGTGGTATACACGGTTCCGGGAGCGACGATGTGAATTTCAGGACCTGAGTTAGAATAAGGAGCTGGTGCATCCGCTGCGTTCACGGCTCCAACGGCTAAAACGGTCGGAAAAGCAGCAGGATAATTCACTCGTCCCCCCTCATTGCCCGTAGCGGCCACAAGAAGTACGCCATTTTCTTCAGCATATAGCACAGCGTCCTCCAACGTCTTACTATAAACAGGGCTTCCTAAGGACATAAGCACAACGGATGCTCCACGATCTACCGCTTGATAAATCCCTTGGCTCACAAGAAACGGGGAGCCCTCTCCTTCAGCGGGTAGGACTTTTATAGGCATAATATTCGTAGACCATAACAGCCCAGCGACCCCTTCCTCATTATTACCTACAGCTCCAATAACTCCAGCCAGCTGAGTGCCGTGTCCATGATCATCTTCAGGAGGCAATAAAGGATCGACTAGATTTATGCCCGGTACTAGGTTTTCTTTTAAATCAGGGTGGGAGGTGTCCACTCCTGTATCTAAAATAGCGATGGTAATGTCTCGGTTTGCTCGCACTAGCTCCCATCCAGCATAAGCTTCAATTTGCGCTAAGTACGTTTGTAAAGACCTATGGGGATCATTAGATAAGCTCACCGAATCGATAGTCATCGTATAATCAGGCTCTAGATATTCTATTTCTTCCATATGTACCCATTCCATATACCAAGCTAATACGTCTACATCCTCATACAGCCGAATTAGAGCTAGCCTCCGCTCATGATCAATATGGAGGATCTCCATCTGATCCATGGAAGGCTGCTCAAAGTCCTCAAGCCACTTCACAATCCAATGTGAATGCTCTTCAAACTCTGTAGGCACTTCTAGCAAAGGAGCCTCAGAGACAGGAACGTCAGGCTTGGAGAAGATAGTTAAGAAGGTTACTAACACCACCATGATCAGGAGAAGCAAAAGAAGGGAACGCAAAATAAAAAAAAGCTTGCTCTTCATTTTTTCCTCTCCCCCCTTGGTTTGTCTATGCTCTTTTTCTCTATCTCTCTTTTTCTCTATCTCTCTATTTATCTGTTCTATTATTTCTCTATCTTAATTTCTTTATCTTAATTTCTCTATCTTAATTTCTTATCTTAATTTCTTATCTTAATTTCTTTATCTTATTTAACTATCCTACTCTCTATCCTATTTCACTATCTTACTCTTTATCTTAAATCCTCAACTTTTGCAGAGACAAATTATAAATAATCTATAGGACCTTAAGGATCTAGGACTAATCTGAAGTATTTGTTGACAGGATAGTCTTGCAATTGGGCTAAATTCCCCCAACTTTGTCGGCTTTCCACGCTGCCTTTGTTTTATTTTACTGTCTCTCACCTGTAACGGACATTTTTGACCCTTAGAGCTCCATTTTTACCTGATTTGATCTCTAACGGACATTTTCGACCTTTAGAATGAAAATTCATTGATTTTGATTCGATTTACACCGCTAAGATGCAATTTTGTCCATTAGAATTTACAAAGTTTAAAAATACCTCGCTAAGATGCAATTTTGTCCGTTAGAGCAAGTTATAAATCATGGACCGCATCGAAAACCAGAAAAGCTTCACTAAAGTCACTTTATGATGTTTGAGTTTGAGTTTGAGTTCGTCCCATGCAAAAGGCCAAAGCTGAAAATGAATTGTAAGTTAATTACTCTACTGAATAGCTGGCCAATTTTCATCATATAAAGCCTTATTTGCTAATTTCAGCCTGCGGAAGTTGAGTTATATTTTTTCTACTTTCTCTATCTACTTTTTCTATCTATTTTCTCAGTCTAATTCTTTATCTACTTTATCAATCTAATTCTCTATCCAAATTCTCTATCTAATTCTTTATCTGCTTTCTTTATCTACTTATCAATCTAATTCTCTATTTACTTTATCGTCTACTTTGCTTTCTACCTTAATCTTGCTATCTATTCTCCCAAAATAACGTCTTATCTATACTTTACTTCTTCATCTTTCAATTTTCATTTTCTATGCCTATTTAATTTTTCTCTCTTAATTAATACGGATAAAAGCATGCGTTAGTTTCACTTTTTTTATTATTAATTGTTGCATAAACAGATATAAATTACCATTATTAACGAAAAATAGAGAGTAATGATTATTGAGTTCATCACGGCTGGCTCTATTAGACTTTATCATTAAATTTAACTGATAAATTCAACTGATAGATTTAATTTATAAATCTATCAGATTTTAGCGATCAGCATATTGTAGCAGCATAGCCTCAATTTCTTGGCCCGTTGTCCCCCCAGGAACGTTAAATCGAGGAATACGATGTGTCGATCCATCTAAATAGAACACACCACGATCAATGCTAAAAAGAAGCAAATAGCCTAGCTCTCTTGCCACAGCAACAGCCTCTGCATTTGATGTACCAAACGGGAACGCTAAAGCCACAGCTTGCTTTCCAACATGCTGCTCAATAAGCTGCTTAGACTGCTGAAAGTCCTCTTTTATTCGCTGGCGATGCTCTCCCTCTGATTCAAGCGAACCATTCTCTAACAGCATTCGCTGAACCAATGCTTTTTCCAGCCCATTTTGGCCAGCTTTTTTGCTGTGCAGGTTATGTGTATGGCTCTGAATCGTGATCACACCCGAATCTACCATTTCCTTGGCCTGCTCCCAAGTGAAATGCTCGTAACGCCCTGGCTGTTCTCCCCTGTGTTTGGTGACAACGTAAATGCTAGCTTTCATCCCTAACTCCCTAAGGATAGGGTACGCATACGTATAGTTATTTAAATACCCGTCATCAATGGTTATTAGAAGAGGTTTGGCGGGAAGCTCCTTTGTTCCATGAATCGCTTCCACAAGATCATATTCTGTAATCGTTTCATAGCCTTGATTTTTTAAATAGGTAAGCTGTTCGCGAAAATCCTCAGGATCAACCTCTACACTAGTAGATCCACCTGGTTTAAAAGAATGGTACATCAGGATAGGAACATATCCCTGAAAGGACTCCTTTAGATTCGAACTCTCCGAACTCCCTTGTTGCTCTCCATTCAGATTCTGATCCTCATTTGAGTGCTGCTCTCCAGATTGATTAGCAGGAGATTGGTTGCCCCCATATCCATTTTGTTCACGATTTTGATTACTATTTTGATCTAGATTTTGTCCACCATTTTGGTTTCTTCGAGAATCATTTGGACGCTCTACTGTTCCACTAGGTTCCTGCACGTTTGTATCTTCTATGTATTCCTCATGCTGAACAACAAGCACTTCCTGCTGCTGTTCTGGATGATGATCTGTATTAACTATTCCTTCTACAGCATCAGTTGACTCTGCTCCATCAGTAAGCAAAGCCTCTGAATTGCTCTCCTCCGCACCTTGCTCTAGCTCCTGATCTAAAGTGTTCTCATCTATGGTTTGAGCAGACGCAAGAAGCTGCTCTTCCGTCGTTATGCCCTGCGCTCGCGCTCTTTCCTGTTCCAGCTCATAATAAAGAAAATAGGAGGAAGACAAAATGAATACGATTAATGAAACCATTAACGCCCATTTTAAAGGATGAATGCGATCTTGTCGTTTTTCTTTTTCTGCAGCCATTTGTGTTTCTCCCCACATGCCCTACTGAGTTGTACCACATACCCATATGTACAGTGCGTATCTATTTGCTATGAATAGTAATACGTATGTATTCTGTAAACGTTTCTATTTATGTGTACATTTCTATTTATGTGTAGGGCCCTTCTATTCTCGCTGTATTTATATCCTTCATTATACTTTAGCTAAAGCCATGGGAACATAGATTTTAACCAATCGGATAAAAGAAAATCTACTAAATCCTTCATTCACTATGATTATTCGTAGAGCGATAAAGTGATCTACTAAATCCTTCATTCACTATGATTGATTCGTAGAGTGATCTACTACAATCCTAATCACTATAAATCATTCGTAGAGTAGTAGAGTGATCTACATAAGCCTTCCTTCATTCACTATGATTCATTTGTAGAGCGATAAAGTGATCTAGTGCAAGGCTTTATTCACTATGATTAATTGGTAGAGTAATCAAAACGGTCGTCCCCCTACTTATTACACTCTTAATATCCATATGCCCCTGGTGAGCACGAATGATCTTGTAGCTGACCATCAAGCCTAAGCCCGTTCCCTTTTCCTTTGTGGTATAAAAAGGCTCGCCTAACCGCTTAATCCGTTCAGCCGGAATCCCGTTTCCTTCATCCGTTACCTCGACAGAGATATTCTGCTCATCGGGCTGATCAATCGTAATGGTAATCTTTCCACCTTTGGGCATCGCTTCGATTGAGTTTTTAATCACATTGATAAAAACCTGCTTCAGCTGATTCTCTTCACACATCAGGAGAGCGTCCTGCTTAGAAAACTTCGTAATAATCTCACAGTTATGTAAAATCGCTTGTGTTTCTAATATAGTCACAACATCAAGGACAAGCTTATTTAAGTTACGCTGTTCAAAGCTAACGACCTGAGGCTTAGCAAGCACCATAAACTCATTCACAATTGTATTAATCCGATCAAGCTCAGATAAAATAATATTGATATATTTAGGATTATAGCTCTGCTCTAGCTGAATCAGCTGCACAAAGCCTTTTAGGGACGTTAGCGGGTTACGTATCTCATGAGCTACACCCGCAGCCATTTGTCCAATCACTGAGAGCATGTCCGACTTACGCAGAAGCTCCTCTGACTTTTTCCTTTCGGTAATGTCCCGGATAATCCCAGATACAGAAACAACCTCTCCCTTACGATTCTTAATGGGTGAAAAAGTCACACTGACATGAAACCTAGTACCATCCTTCCTCTGGCGTACCGTCTCATGACCGATGATCTGCTCCCCATTTTTCAGCTTAAAATAGAGATCTCTGGATTCTTTGCGACATTCTAAGGGAACGGTAACCCTCGTGCGCATGCCTACAATCTCGTCCGCCGTCCAGCCATACATTTGCTCAAAGGCGTTATTAACCCGTCTAATCGTTCCATCAATATCATAGAAAAGGATCGCATCGGCGCTGGTACTGATGAAATTTTCAAGCTGATCCTTAATCATCCTGAGCTCATCCTCTACTCGTTTCCTCTCCGTAATATCCTTACCGATCACCAGAATATTCTCATGCTGATCCGGGGCGTGGTAGATAGGAACCTTGGTAATTTCGATCGTTTTGGCTTCTGCCCCTCTAGTAATAACCTCTTCTAAACGATGGATGCTCTTAGAATGTAGGGTCTCTTGATCAGAGTTTTTTAAAAAACTCCAGTATTGCCGATTATGTAGCTCACTCATTTCCTCTAGCTCAGCGACATCCTTGCCAATCATATTCCTACCATTCATTTCAAAAAAATCATGGGCGGCCTGATTCGCCTCTAGCACTCCTCCCCCTGTCTCCTTAAGAATAACAAAGTCAGGAATCGTATTGATGAGGATGCGGAGTCTTTTTTCACTTTTGCGTAAAGCCCTTTGAGATAAGTATAGATTATGTAAATATCGATTTAAAAAGTATAAAAAAAGAAGAGCCGTTGCCAGCACAAAAAGGAAATTAAAGAATAATTCGATAAGATTGCGGACATAATCCTTCAGTGGAAGACTGGAAATCATACTGTCCGTTGCAATTAACCAGATGAAGCCAATCACAATATACCAAAAAATAATTTTTAAGGATAAGATCCGCCGACTTCGGAACGAATTTCCCATCTTCCTACTCCCCCTGTAAAAAGATATGTCATGTAAAGATACTAACATAATTGTCTTGCGTTGGAGAAGTATGTAATAAAAAAGATAAAATTTGGTTCTTTCGACCTATACAAAGAAGGGTTTTACGGAAGCTTTTCAAAGGTGGAGCACCTATATATAGAAGATTACACTATAACTTACTTATCTTATCTAAAAGCTGTTGAAATTCATTTACATAGATGTTTGCAATTCGACTGGCTATCTCCTCTGCTAGCTCCTCATTATACACATGAGAAGTCATATTACGATCATGGAGCATTAGAATCCATTGATCTTCATCCTCTATCAACTTTTGAGCATAGGCTTCCTTAATAACCGCCTTAGGAGAGTTTCTATCTACCAATCCAATAGATTCTAAATACTCTTTTGTTGTCTTCCATGAAAGCTCATAGGTAAATTCAAATCTCTGAATTAATCCGTCACGGACAACATCGGTGGCTCCAGCTTGTTGAAACTCCTTGACCGCTTCTCTGAGCCTTTGAAGAGCCTTATAAAAATTTGTTAGCTTGACTTCAAATTTACTCATGTAATGACACACCCTCCTTCTCTATACTTTTAAGCAATTCTTTATCTGTTTGCTCATTAATAAATACGACATCTATTTTCTTCAACGTCTCTATATCTTCCAAGTCCATATAAAATAAAGCTTTTTCCTTGGCATTTAGTGTATTTTGAAAAACGGCAATATCATAATCACTTACAGCAGAATGATCGCCTCTAGCACGAGAACCGAATAAGACTATATCCTCCTTTATGCCATATCTTCGGGCTACAGCACAGATTTCCTTTAATACGGTATCTTCCATAGTAACTCGCTCCTTTCTTTAATTATTCTACCCTTAGCTTACACTTCCTCCTACGTTGCTTTGAACAAGTTAAAAAAAGCCCACACCTAGATAGGTGCAGGCTAATTTAGTTATCTATACAACTCGTTAAAAATCCGATACATCACCACAGCGGCCTCAGCTCGTGTAGATAGCTCATCCGCCTCAAAACGGTTTCCTGATCGTCCTTGCATCACACCAGCTTCCACAACCGTACTTATTCCAGCTTCAGCCCAATCCTTAAAGCTAGCACGATCATTAAAGCTTTGTAAAGCTACCGTTCCACCTTGCTGAACGCCAAGCTCTTGTAACGCTCTAGCTAGGATCGTAGCCATCTCACCTCGTGTAATGGGCTGTGCAGGTGCAAATTGTGACTCTGTATAGCCTGTAACCCATTGTTTAGCTACAGCCGTTTGAATCACATCATAATGCCACTCTGTGGATTCGACATCTGAGAAGAAAGCTCTGCTTCTCTCTTCCTGACCCAAATCTATACCCAATGTCCTAACTAGGAGTGCTGTAAATTCTGCACGTGTGATCGGAGCGTTAGGATCAAAGAGTAGATCTGTTTTCCCGAAGATGATATTCTTCGAGCCTAGCACTTCAATCTCATGTATCGCCCAAGGGAAGCTCCCTGCTGTTACATCGCTATAGGATGTGTCATTCCCCATAAGCATATATCTACTAAAGCTATGCAGCTCCGTTACAATCTGATCATCTACTAATCTTCCACCACGGAATTGCGCGGAACGATTATTAATAATCTTATGGAGGCTTAGTTTTTCTTTGCTAAGCTCACCCGTGTCAATATCTTCTACTGGTATCGTAATGATCAAAGGCTCTTGGAATCTATCGATTTGTACTCTGAGACCATTCTCATCTAAGATATCGAAATCATAGTAGACTCCAAACGGCTGCAAGGATTCATTTAGACGTAGGCGCTCTAGTAATTCAGCTGTCGCTTCCTCTGTTGCTTCCCTGACACGTATGGATGCATTTTCTAAGCCTATGGCTCCAGCTGGAATTGTTAGCGTTAGACCACTCTCAAGCTCAATGACCGTTTCTTCATTTGCCTTGATCTCTGTTCTAACTTGATCCGCTACTCCTTGTGGTAATTGAGGCTGTGGAGTAATGTACTCCGGCTCAAAATAATCTTCCTCTTCGGGCCATTCTGGTGTTTCTGGTTCCTCAGGAACTTCTGGCTCTTCAGGTTCCTCTGGTGTTTCCGGTTCTTCAGGAACTTCAGGCTCCTCAGAACCCTCCTCTCTTACTGTAACAAAGTAGGAGAGTGAATCATGTATACTTTCTACCTCATTCTGATAGGAAATGATAATCTCAGCTTCTCCTTCAGCTAAAGCTGTTACACTTCCTTCCTCAATCACCACTATATCTTCACTAAGAACTTCAAATTGCACGTCAGATGTAATGTTTCTTGAAGTATCATTTGAATAATTCGCTAATACGGTGATGTCCCGAGTCTCTCCAACTTCCAATGAAAGCTGACTTGGTTCTACACTTATTCCAGTAAATTCAACAGTTTCTGTTTCTACGGATACGTTAGCAGTTCCATTTCTTACAGTAGGGTGAATAGGTACTCCCTCAACGCCTATTAATTCTACATTCTCAAGAGTGAGCTCATACTGCCCACCAGGCACATTGTCGAATTGGAAGGTAGCTAATGAACCAGATCCTTCAAATCCTGTATCTACCTCATTAAGTGCAATACTATAGCTTCGTCTTGTTAGTCCTTCATCATGAATAATTTCATCATTGATTTCAAGCTGTGCATCTGGATTATGTGCCTGTTGATGCTGCTCGAATTGAGGGCTAGGAGATACAGCTACGTTAGCTAAGCTCGAGTCATAGATTAGATCAAAGCTAGCTGCATATACTTCTCTTGACACTCCAAACCTAACGTCAAGCTCAAAGCTATCATTCTCTTGTATTTGGCTAGGAGTGGCCTGTATGCTCACTTGATCTTCCTCTACTACATCAAACTCAACCTCAAGGACTTCACTTGGAACATCCTTCCCATTATCTACTAGATCATAGACATAGAGTTCAAGCGTATTTGTCCCACTTACTAATGGAACTTCAACTTCAAAGAGTCCCTGATCATCTATCCAGCCATTTACCTGGTTTAAACCAGATCCATGATCATACATGACAGCTATGAAAATAACATCATTATACGTAAATGGAGTGTTTTCAACTTTTACTAATTCTTCGA
The DNA here is from genome assembly GCF_030813115.1 of Bacillus horti. NCBI lineage: Bacteria > Bacillati > Bacillota > Bacilli > Caryophanales > Bacillaceae > Caldalkalibacillus > Caldalkalibacillus horti. The sequence continues at coordinate 99,475 of NZ_JAUSTY010000008.1, forward strand.
CAAGTAAATCGTAATCAATTTGTCCTCTAAGTGTTGCTGTTTGATCATCATAGTCTATCTCTATATTAGAATCCATTGTATACTCAGGTGCTTCCCTATCTACAATAAACGAAACAGCAGATTGTGTTTCTGGCACTTCCTTATCGATATCTTCAGTCCTTACCCATGGCACCATTTTGTAATAGCCATCATCAAGCGTTAATTCTGTACCCGCTCTGACGTATTTTCCATCCCACTCTAGATTATCTATTCCTGCTTCTTTACCGTCCAAAGCCTGATATGCTGTGCCGAGCCATGTTAAGCTTTCATATATTTCAGTTTCACCATTTTCTTCTTCTTCAATTATTTCGACAGAGTAAACATCTAGTGAAAAAGATGAAATAGCAGAGCTTAAAAGATAGGATATATTTGTCTTATCTCCTCTTCCTAACCCCTCTTCAGAACCTTCTGGTGAAAAAATGCTTGGACTAATCGATAGATTACTAACGACATTGTCCACTCCAACAAACATAGAAAAAGGGATTCTAATCACATGCGATCCGCCAGATTCTCTTAAGAAAAGCTCTCCTTCATAACGCCGGTTTGAAGCTACTTCATTATCTATTGTTAGTTCAAAAGTATATTGCTCACTACTGTCGGACGAAACACCTACCTGGCTAGGAAAACTAATATGTCCAGCTGGAGTACTATGCCATACTACCTCTGTTGCATATGAGCTATTTTCCCCAACGATATCCTTAAGTGTTACCGTTCTACTTACCGTTTCACCTTGACCAACGTAGCCAAAGGACATGCTACCCGTGTGATGTGTAACAACATTCCCTTGTTCGACTGCTTCTGATGTTTCAGCTACACTAGCTACTACTTTTGCATCTAGAACCCGGTCAAGAGCTATGCGTCCTGTTCCCTGAGTCATATGATTATACCGCTGACCTTGACGATCATTTAGAGAAACTGTGTTGTTCATTAACAGTGCTTTAATCTCAAAGTGATCAAGACTAGGGTACTTTTGCATGATAAGAGCTGCTGCACCTGCTACATGAGGAGCAGCCATACTTGTTCCATTACTTGGCTTGTACCATCCCTCATAGTCTGGTACAGAGGATACGATCCCTACCCCTGGTGCTGATAAGTCTGGTTTAATAGATTGAAGGGGTCTAGCTGGTCCTCTTGAACTAAATGAAGCGATAATATCTTCCTCTTCACGAGAGCCAAAGCTAATTTCTAATCCTCCTGAGGATTCTAACCGCTCAGCTAATTGATCACCATCAAGACCTGAAAGACCATATGTAGGAATAGGGTCCTCTAGAGGATTTGCTGGATCAACAATTGTACCGCTTTCTAACGCTCCAGGTAAGTTATTATAAATGAGCACTCCAGCCGCTCCAGCACCCATGGCATGTTGTACTTTTTCTGTAAAGGATATCTCCCCGCGTTTTATTAGAGCAATACGCCCTTCAAAGTCTTGGTCTATATCCTCAAAATCCTCTGCTTTTCCTAAACCTGCATATATAACTTCATATTCTTCAGTTAGATCATCTAAAGGAGGTGTACCTGTAAATGGATCTAAGTAATAGGCTGTATTATTTCCTACTATCTCTACAAACGGTGTTTGTAATGGAGGCTTAGACGCTCCTACAGATATAGCAAGCTCTGCTGTAGCAGGAGTTGTTACCGTACCTGCTCCGTCCCCTGAATTTCCGTTAGATATAACTGTAATAACACCAGCATAAGCAGCATTATTGGCTGCTATAGCATCAGCTGAATATTGGTTATTTGAATCTGCACCTAATGAGAGGTTGATGATATCCATGCCATCTTCGACTGCTCTTTCAATGGCTGCAATTACATTATCTGTTGAACCACTACCGTATGGACCTAATACCTTATAAGCATATATGGTGCTTCCCGGTGCAACTCCTCTAATTCCTGTGGAGGCAACTTCATTTATCACTACATTTTCATCGTCATCTTCTTCATCGTCATCATCTTGATTACCTCTTCCTACTCCACGTCCTGCAACGGTCCCCGCTACATGAGTTCCATGTGACGTATAATAGGTACGTCCATTCTCATTAACTTCTGGTGGATTATTCGGATCATTTAAAAAATCGTCCTTTGTTGTTTCATAAGGTTCTTCATCATTGTTTACAAAGTCATAACCCCAATAGCCATCTTCAGGTATAGCACCAACTAGATCAGGATGATTTCTATCTACTCCCGTGTCTATGATACCAACTTTAAGACCTTCTCCTGTTATTCCTTCTGGTAGATCCCAAAACTGATCACTCCCTATAAAAGGAGTACTTCCCGACATAAAAGGAATGATTGTTTCAGAGCTAGTTATAACTTCTGTAGAATAAACAGTACTGTTCGGGTAAACAGCCTTAACTCCTGGAATATGTAATAATTCCTCTACTTGATCAGCTGCTATAGTTAAAGACATCCCGTTAAAAATCGTTGAAAATTCCCTTCCTATCTCAACATTAAGCTGTGATTGTGCTTGTGATTTAAAGCTTCTTTGTTGAAGCTCTATTTTCTGGTGCTGAGATTGAATTGGAATCCTGCCCGTATTAAAAGACTGCATCTGTCCCTTCATCTGAACTTCGAAGACCTCTGTTGGGGTTTCTTCTAGCTCAACGATAACAGATATACGTTCCTTGCTACTTGATTCAGGTACAAAATTCTTTGCAGACTGCACAGATGAATAGTTTGTCTCATCTGACTGAGATAAATCATCAGCCCCATCAAGCTCTTTATTTACCTTTTGATCACCTTCAATTGCTTTATTGTTCCTATCTTGAATAAGCGTTTTAGTTGGATTTAGACCTATCTGATCTAAATCTATGGATGTGTTCTCAAACTTTGGGATTAGTGAATGACTACTCTCAGTCAGTGTAGTCGAGTCGGTTGCTCCAACAGTTGGAAGCAACAGTGAAAAGATAAGTAGTATACTCAGTAATGCTGACGTCAATCTCTTTTTCAAGCTTGCTCTCCTCCTTGGATTTTCATAAAAACTGATAGATTAAGATTCTATAAGTTTAATGAAAAACCTGCCGTAAATCCTTACTTTTTGCTCGGATTTGTCGAATCGATTCTTTAGCCCTAGCTGATTGTGTGACAAAGGAACTAGTAGATTTAGCAATTCAGATAAAAAAAGAGCTAATTCCCAATGTTTTGGGTTTATTAGCTCATATCCAAACTATTATGTTTTGCAATGAATAACTTTGTTTAGTAGTTGATTCAATACTGCTAAAATCTACTTTCTAATCTCCACAATCTCATTACCAACACTATAAATATTCACACCGTCACCGACTAGAATATTAGTTATATGGCTTGTTGTATTGTTTACAATTACAACAGTGTGATCAGCAAATCTAAATGTCTGATTACTATACTGTCTGTTTCTGGCCGTGATAGTTTTGTTTGCGTCATCTCTAGCAGTAATATCAAAATTATTAAAAATTGCTTTATCTATTCTTAAAGCAACACCATCTCGAATGTTAATTAAAACACGATCACCTTGATTAAAGCTGGTAAGAGATCTTAACGCAGAATTATTTTGATAAAGCTTAACATCACTATCATACGTTATATATGAAAGCTGATTTGTTTTTAAATCTTTAACACGTATCGCATTAGCACTTGAATCACTGAAATCAAAATTGAATGCTTTTCTTTCTCTATTTAAAACTTCTATTTCTACAATCTTTCCATCACTTAGTTTAAGCTTTACTCTATCACCTACCAGTAAATCTGTACTGCTAGGTTCAATGTACCCTTTAATTAACACTTTTAACGAAGAGTCGAAATTATATTCTTCATTTACTCCATCTTTAGTCACAATGGCTCTTCGTGTATTAACCTGCGTAATGACATAGTCACTCATGTGACTAACAGGTATTTGAATGGAGTCCACTTGATCCTCATGATAATTGATCTTAACCTTCTCATTCATTTTTAATTGATCAAAGGATATATGAGCACCCTGTTGATCTAAAAGCTTAACTCTATTATTAATTGATATAACTTCATAAGAGTGGTCCGCATGCTTAACAGTAACTACTCGTTCAGTTGTATTAATACTAATAATCTCAGCTTCTTTTTGATGTTCATATGACTCAGTAACTTCTATATGTTTTAATTCCCCTTCTTCTAAAGTAATTCTTACTTTATCAAAGGTATTAAGTTCACTAATTCTTATAGCTTTATTGTCTTTATTTACCGTGACTGTTGAGGCTACTTTGAAACTAGTTAAGTTTTGCGTCTGATCTTGGATTGTTAATAATTCCTTACTAGCATCATAGACATAAACAGTACCTTCTATTTCATTTACCTTTCTCTCACTAGCATTTAAGAGATCTAGGAATAGTACCTGATCGTTTGAGTCAATAATAGCAGATATTTCATCACTTGATTTTAATTGAGCGAAAGATATCCTATTATTCTCTTGGAAAAGTAAAGCATCATCTTGAATAAAGATTTTTTCTAGACCGCTATCTGTATTAACAATTGCCCCATCTTCTTGTTTAACTTCTATCTTACCTCGAACAATATCTTTTAAGTAGTCCGAACTAACAAACTCCTCTGCCTTAGCAAGTAATGCCGTCATTTCAGCTCTAGTAACCGTTCTTTCTGGTTTAAATGTTCCATCTGGATAGCCAGTGACAATCTCCGCCCCAGTAGCGAGATTAACTTCTGAACGTACCCAAGGTGGTATAGAATCACTATCTGTAAACTGAAGGTTACTTGTTGTTGCCGGAACACTTCCATGCTTCTGAATAGAAGTAATCAATAGCTTAGTCATCCAAGCTCTAGAAGCTTCTTCTGTTGGGTTAAATCCAGCATCAGATGCCAGACTAATTAGACCTAATTGAGCTCCCACAAGTATATTTCCTTTTGACCATTCAGGTACACCTTGTATGTATGGATAAAGCTCATGATCTTCACGCACTTCTAAGCTCTTTGCAGCTTCTGCTTCATCTTGATAGCCTAAGAACCTCACGATCATTGCTACAGCTTCCTGCTGTCTAATTCCTTGATTAGGACGGAATGTGTTATTCTCATATCCTTCAACTACATTTCGAATATCCATCTTTTTAATAAACTTTTCTGCCCAATGTGCTGTAGGTACATCATCAAAGTTTTGCAATGTGTTAGCTGATAATACGCTTGGAAAGATTAGTGATAGTAGTAATGTACATAGTAATGTGGTAACGATAAACTTTTGGCGCATATTCATCCCCTTTTCATGCTTTTCTATCCCTTAACTATAGCATATTTTGGTATGTAGGGACATATAGAGATTTTTAGACACTGTTTAAAAAACAGCAGACATTTATGGACATCATCCACAACGGTCGTTCGTTCGTTTGACCGTATTGCCCAAACTCGATTGGTGCTTGAGCGTTTTCTTAACAAATGAGGTATATCTTCCACACAGATACTGTTCATTAGTATTTTTCAAAACTGGCATACCCATATCCTGAATAGCGTCTACGATTTTTAAATGGCTTCTTAGAAGGATTTAACATTCAACACTTCATGGTTACAATCTGCTAGGCTTCTCGCATTTCTTACGGGATTACTGTGTCACAGAGCTTCAATCTTAGGTTTTCTCCACTAGCTGCCTGTCAGCTACTGAGACTTGCTTCTTACTGAGATAGGACTTTCACCGATTAGCAATTAACGGCTTGCTATCCACGCAAAACCAAAAAAAGATCCGTAGGTATATACCTACGGATCTTTCAAAATAATAATAGAAGATCTATTACTATTCTAGCCCTTCAACTGCTGTAATAGCAGCTTCTAAAGCATTAATAGCAGATTGAAGATTATTTGCAGCAGTTTCTAGCTGACCTTCTGTTGCTTCAGCGATATCTAAAGTATCTTCTGCAGCAGCAAGAGCAGTATCGTAAGCTTCAATAGCACTAACCAAAGCTGTATGCTCAGCTACATAATCATTTTCGTCAGCAGGTAAAAGTAATTCTGCACTAGCTTTTAAAGTAGAGTTATCTGCAATAAGATCCTCTAAAGCTTCTCTAGCTTCTTCTTCAGGAGTTGGACCTGGAGCAGGAGCTCCAAGATCATCTGCCACTAAAGCTCTAGTGTAGTTAAAGCTTGCTAATCTGTTTCCAGGATTAGCAGTATCAGTAATGTTTGTGCCGTTATAAGAGATACGAGTGTTAGTTGTGAAGTTGCTACCTCTTAGTACTACTACACTGTTATCACCATCTTTTAAACTTGCAGAAGTTAGTGATCCACCAGATACTGAGAATCCATTTCTTCCAGAATCAGCAAATGTTTCTGATTCTAATGCTTCTGTGAATTGGATTTCAATAATACCTGCAGACGCATCTACATAGACTTGTCTATCTACAACTGTAGGAGCAATTTTATCTACCACTGGCTCATTGCCTTCATTTGTAGTAGGTAGAGCAACATTAAAGATATTCTGAACTCTTGACCCATTTCCACCAGAAGCAATTGTATAATTTGCACCAGTAATATCTGCTTCGAAACGTGCATTTGAAGCAGTTGTTAATGTAGCTACTGTTTGACCATCAGAATTTGTAGATAAGGTAAGAGCAGCAGCCGGTTGACCGTTAATTGTAAATGCTCCTCTTTCTACAACTGGTAAGAACTGTTCAAAAGTAACTTGTAATTTATCTGTAGCAATTGCTTCTACAGAATCAACAGCTGGAACATATTGATTTTTTAGGATGAATCTAGATTTACTATATGTTTGACCTACTAGATTATTACCTGCAGTGTCTTCAACATTAGTTACTTGTAATCCAGAGAATCTTGTACCTCTAAGATCGTTCCATTGAGATTCAGTGAATACCAATCTTACAATTCTATTATCATTGTAGAAAGAAGCTGTTCCATTAAATGTAACTAAGTTATTTCCATCAACAAGTTTGTAGTTAGCTCTAGCAGTAGCAGTAGAGTTTACAGACTCATTGTAAACAACAAAGATTGTACGTGCAGTTTCATTAACAATAGGAGTTCCACTACTATCAGTAGTTGTTTCCCAAAGAACATCTACTACTTCAGGAGCTTGCTTATCACCAATTGTTAAAGTCTCAGTGTAAGTAGCAAGTTTGTTACCTGCTAATGTACGATCTTCAACATCAGTAATTCTAACTAGAACAGTTCTACCAGGTAGATCAGTTCCAAGGTTAACATCAAATGAGTTAGTGTTAGATACAGCAGTAACTACTTCGTTAACACCACTAATTCTTGAACCATCTGTGTTCAATACTTCAATGTTAGAAGCGTTGAAATGAACTGGCTTATTAAATGCTACACGTAATACTCTTTCAGAACGAACTGTAATATCAGTTACTTCTGGAGTTACTCTGTCAGCAGCAATTGTTAATTCAAATACTGTTTCTTCAAAATTATTACCCCAGTTATCTTTAACTTCGTTAGAATCGTGCTTTGCAGCAGCAACGAAAGTTACATTTCCTTCTGGTAAAGGTCTGCTTCCTGCTACTTCTTCTCCATCTTCATCAGACTCGTAGAAAGTAACATATACTGTGCTTACTTTATCAGTTGGTAAGATTGCTTGCTCGAACTTAGCATCTTTATAGATACCAACAGCTCTCCAAGTAGAGAAAGAATGATAGAAGTGGTTAGCAGTTAAACCACTTACTGGTTTGTTAAACTTAACGATAACATACTCTTGCTCAGCTTTAGTTACTGTAGCAACTGGAGCAGTTTCGTCTTTTTCATAAAGAAGTTCATACGTTGTTACAACGTTTCTATAATCAGCATAGTCAACGAAGTTTCTGATTGTTACATCATAAGTTCTACCGTCAACCATATCAGAGAATAGCTCAACAGAAATCGTACGAGTACCAAACCCTTCAAATCCTTGGCTAGCACCAATAGTTGAGTTTTCACTTCTAACTTCAACAGCTGAATTTTGAGCTTCTTCATTTCCTTTGATTGGCTCACTGAAAATGATGTCAAAGCTTCTAGGACCAGTTACTACTACTTCTTCAACTTCTGGTAGTTCACGGTCAAAAGCTGTGAATTCTACTTCAGTTGTTTCAATAGCAACATTAGAAGCAGATTGTACTCTTTCAACTGTAAGAGTATAAGTTTCTTGGTTATCAAAATGTCCATCTTGCTCTTTAACAGTTAAAACAACTACGTTTCCTTCTTCGCTAAGCGTAGCAGTTGTTTCTGTAGTTTCACCAGCTTCATTTTTAACTGTAAAGTTAGCATCAGCAATGCTACCTTCATGTAAATCTTGGTTGAAAGTAACAACTGCTTCTTTTAAGTTAGTAGCAGTTACACCAGTAACTTCTAAAGTTGGTTGAGCAGCTTGAAGAACTTCACGAGCTCTTTCAATATACTCTTCAGAACCTACCCAGAATCTGTGAGATAAAGCAGCTACATCTTGACGAAGAGCTCCTTGAGTTGGACCGAAAGTACCGTTAGGGAAACCATTAACTAGCTCGATTTCAGCAGCTAGTGCAACAGCTCCTCTAGCCCATGCAGCAACACTGCTAGCATCACTGAATGAAACTTCTAAATCAGACTCTTGTGCTTCTTCATATAATTCCATAGCGCGAGCAAAGAATACAGCTAACTCTTGACGAGAAACGTTCACGTTAGAACCGAATCTTGTTTCGCTTTGACCTTGAGTAATTTCAGCGTTTACTAGAGCTCCAACATAAGGCGCTGCCCAAGCAGGAACGTCTGTAAATACGCTAGCAGCTTCTGCATCTTCTTCAAGCTCTAATACTAAAGCAAGAATTTTTGCAACTTCTGCACGAGTAATTTCATTTCTTGGCTTGAAAGTACCATCAGTGTAACCATTGATGATTCCTGCCTCGATTAATGCTTCAATCTCTTCCTTAGCGTGTGAATTCTCGATATCGTTAACTGCTGCGAATGCAGGAGCAACCATCGTGAAAACTAAGGCGAAAATAAGTAAAGATACTAAACTTTTCTTCATAACCTTTGTTTCTCCTCCTCGAAAAACTTTGTGTGTGTTTGAAATATTACTTGAGCTCTATTCTCTCATATGTACGCACCCCTTCTCCTGAGTTGAGCTATAATATTTTATTAAATGTGTCTACAAACAACTTTCGTTTGTAGAAACTTGTCAACATTTCATTACCCTCGCAGAAATATTGTACTAAATAAGTATACAACCTCTCTAGCAAATCGTAAAGGGTAAATATGCCAATTCATAGTCTAACATAAATTCTATCATATTCCCATAGAATTGTTAAAGCATTTTTGTGAATTAGCTTTGTTTGTTGAGATAAATACTCTCACGTAGAATTAAACGTTCATCGGATCAAAAAGTTGCGTTACGCTTTAGCTTTTTTTCTAAAATTATTGTCGAACTTCAACATCTTTAGTTTATGTTCACTGTCATTATGTAAGCGGTATACAACTTCTTTATCACGAATATTAGTATACGACCTTACAGTTGCTGTGTCATCCTATAGATTTTACCAGATCATTTAAACTCTTTCTTAAATAATGTAGCTCCAAACTTTAGATACCCATAATTGCTCCAAATAACTCACTATACGAGATAAATAATTGTTCATTTTATAAACAAACCTGTACAATATAGGCAATGAAAAACATAGGGTTATCACCCATCAGACTATAGGTATGCAAAAGGAGAGCAGGTCATGCTTAAAAATTATGTGACAGTTAAAGGATACGGAGAAAAAGAAATAGTTATAGATAAATCAAGATTCATTGGTTATGTTCAACCCGCAGAGAATGAGGAGGACGCTCTAGCCTTTATTGAACAAATTAAGAAGAAGCATTGGGATGCCACTCATAATTGCTCAGCATACTTAATAGGGGAGCAGGATCAGTTTCAGAAAGCCAATGATGATGGTGAACCGAGTGGAACGGCAGGGAAGCCGATGTTAGAGGTGCTAAAGAAGCAAGGATTAAAGGATGTTGTTGTCGTTGTTACTAGATACTTCGGAGGAATTAAACTTGGCGCAGGCGGGCTTGTACGAGCTTATACACAGTCCACTGTACAGGGGTTAAAGGCTGCTCAGATTATTGAACGCTCTTTGCATCATTTAATTCATGTTACAATTGATTATACTCTTCTAGGAAGAATAGAGAATGAAGTGCGCGGAATTGACCAGTGGATTATTAAACATATTGATTACTTAGATAAGGTTACTCTACAGATTCTCGTTCCTGATGATCTTGTAGAATCGTTTAAAGAGAGAATGGTTGATTTAACAAGTGACCAATGTGAACTGGCATTTACAGGTGAGGATTATGTCGATCGTATTGTTGAATGAGATTACAACAAATAAATATTTATATAAAAATCTACGGGTCAGCCTTAAGAATAAATATTCTCAAGGCTGACCCGTATTTTACGTTCTCTTACTTTTCTTACAGACTAGGTATCTTTCTAGCTTTGTGCATGACCCTCATCATTATAGCAGCTGCTTCAGCACGAGTCAGGTTCATTTTTGGATCAAAGTAATAGGTCGCTCTTCTTTGATCAGGTTGCATCATATTAGGCTTACCTTCAATATAACCTGCTCTATTTACAGCTAGTACTGCTGGAATTGTGTAATCCCCAAAGTTATGAGTGTCAGTAAATGTTTTTTCAAGATTTTGTCTAGCACGATCTACATTTGTTTCTAGCTTCAAGTTGGCCGCTCTCGCAATCATAACAGCAGCATCTTCCCTTGTAATATTACTATTAGGCTGGAAGAAGCCTTGCAGGTTTCCACGAACGATACCTACCCTTGCCGCTGTCTCGATGTATTTATAAGCATATAGTCCATCATTATTAGAAGGGTTACTTCTAATTACATCCACAAATGTACCTGTACCTTCATAATCTAAAGGTATTTCGAATGCTTTAACAAGCAATGAAGCAAACTCACCTCTGGAAATGGATTCATTGGTCACAAATCTCGTGCTTTCCTTTGGTTTCATAATTCCTTTTGAGAACAGTGTATCTAAGAAATCTCTAGCCCAAGGATGTCCAATAATATCATCGTAGGAACGATCCATATACATGACTACATAATAACCAAACTCATGAACCGGCACGGTTATTGTATTGTTTCTTTGATTAACAACTCCACCAATATTGTTCCATTCAAATCGTGTGTCTCCTCTGTGATCCTCGTTAAACCCATAATGATACACAGTGACATATCTCCAAGCAGATTGAACAATGTTTGGATTGTAGGTTAGCGTCAGTTGACCTGGCTGAGACGGTACATAGAGATCACTTGCTTCGTTATCATGACGGTTAAAGAACTCATGCCCTCTTTCATAAGGATCAAGTCCACCTTGGAATGGCTGGTTTCTATTCGCAATTCCAGCATCTATCCAATACATTGGGCTAACTGGTCTGAACTTATCTGTAGGCTCTCTCAATCTATTATAAGCTACATCCCATCCACTCTCCGTTAGGAATTCAGAGCGCTCACCGGCTAGAGGATGTAAATATTTATTTACCCTGCCATCGAATGGATCAGCGATTCCCACTAAGATATTGTGATTAGGAGAAAGAGATTGATCAGGCTCTCTCGTATCTTTTTTATGGAGAATGGTTCCTCTTGGAAACCTTAAATCAAAGCCTCTGTCAAATGCTCTAATTCTTCCGTTTGAGATATTCTCCTTAAATTCAGCACCAATTACAGCTGTATCAGCATTCACTAGAGTAATGTTAGCTGTATCTTCTCTAGATCCTCGTACAACAGTGAAGGAGATGGTATTATTTCCTCTTCTCAAGCCTGTAGCTTCAAAAACAAATACTTCGCGCTCCCCATCTTGTAGCCTTATGGTTTGTGTTTCTGTAACCTCTAGGTTTCTACCGTAAATGATTTTATCTGCTCCTTCAGCCTCTACATAAAATCTACTGTAGTTCCCATTAACAGTACCTCTATTCGTAGTAGGGTTAATGAGTGGATAGTGAACCTGATAAGATAATGGCTCACGAACAACCTCTAACATTCTCGTACTGAACAAACCAGATCGATTTGTTACTGTTATCTCAACAATATACGTTCCGCTTCCCTCCATTTGAATTGGAAGAGAGGAGATACTACCACTTAAGTAATCTCCAGTTTGAGTAAAGTTTCTTGTCGCATTATCTAGGATAGCTCGGTTTGACTGATCGTCTACTCTATTGAAAGCATTTCCTTCCCAACGATAAACCTCAAAGAACTCATTATCTTCATGGGGATCATTAACAACTACTCTAACTTCTTCAGCGTTGGCAAAGCTTGTTTCAAAGTGAAATTCTTTCTGATTCGTGTGATATCTAGAGTCTTGTCCATCAGCACGAATAAATTTGCCATCCTCTATAAGATCAGGGTGAATATTTAATCGAGCTACATTGGGTACGTTATCTTCAAAATAAAGCAGCTCATATCTAAACGTTGCTACAGGAACTGCTGATCCCGTATTAAAGAACTCAATTTCCAATACATTTACCCCACCAATAAAGCTGCTTGCACTTACTGGTGTTGTAATCATACCTGTACCTATGTTTTTCGTTAGCTCACTATCATTAAACTTAACTCTAATATTTGACCATGCGTTTTGTGGAATATTTACTGGAACAAGCTCAAAGTTAGCGGGTAGATCCGCTAAACGGCTAAATACCTGCCCATTAAATACATTTTGCGCATAAACGTAAGGGGTAGGGTTAAAGTTAATTAAATAACTTTTAGAGCCTACATTATACTCCGTGGTTCCTGCTCCCCCTGCTCCCAAAGGTACGAAACGCAATGTACTTCTACCTTCGGGTAAACTATCTCGACCCAGACTAACAGTAAGTGTACCTGTTCCCATAACTTCAGCCACATGACCAGCTTGATGATTTGTATAAACACGTACACCTGTAGCATTCTGCCTAGTGTTTACAGTAAACTCTATTTCTTCGTTTGTTAGGTTAATTTCCGTACCATCAAATAATGGAGTTCCACTTTCTGCTAATTCAACACTTTCAATGTATGGATAATTGTTGTTAACATAATGATAGACAAAATTTTGTGTGTGAGCATCTGTTCCTGCATTCCCATTAATTAAGAATTGAACATCTAGAACCTGCCTAGATTGTCCCTCGTCAATAGGAAAGCCGTTAAGTGCCACGTTACGAATGATATAATGATCGTTTCTTTCTACTACTGTCCTAGGTACAGCAGTTCCTCCACCTACTGATACATCAACAGTCCCTGCTGCCAAGTTGTTGAGTTCAATATAGAAATCTTGAAGCTCTTGACCATTTAAAACAAATCGGATTTGATTATGAGCAAGTGCGCTTCCCGTTTTATTTACTTTTATATCAGTAGTTATATTGAGGTTATACGGTGCTGCTGCTCCACCTGTAAAGTTAGGCTGGGTATAAAGCATAACTTCACCTGTTGTAATATTTGGCCCTCCAGTAGCTCTTGTATTAAATAAGAAGGCACGTCCATTATTATAAACAAACTCTCTTTCTGTACGGTACGTTCTTGCGTTATTTCTTGCAACTATTTCAACAGAGTTATCCCCTGGTCTTAAGATAAGATTCGTATTGCGATCACCTGCCGAAAAGAAAAACTCGCCAGTTGTTGGGTTAAACAAACTAGATCTAAACCCTTCACTATTTCCAGTTGTATATGCTCTAACCTCTGTAGAGTTGGGAGCCGTACCACTTATCCAAACGGAGTTTTGTCCGCCTTGATTCGTTTCAGGTACAAATATTCCATTAGAAAACAACTGATCATTTATTCTCAATTCTTGGATTGAAGTAACATCCGTAAAGTTAACCCATGCCGGTACACTTCTAGGTCTACTTGGTGTATTTAGAACAACAGTAATTCTGTTAAGTCCCTCTGTTAACTCAACATTTTCAAATCGAACACGTTGATTTGAAAGCACCTGTGGGGGATTGTTTGTAAATTCCCTAACTGTCCCTGTATCCATGTTCTTCACTTCATAATACATATTAGAAATGTTATCACTTGAGATACTATTGTATTCTACCTCTACGCTAACCAGTCTTGATGTAACATTAGTTGGTGCGTTTCCTGAAGCAGATGCATGACTCCAATTTGGTCGCTCAACCCCATTTGTAACCGTACTAGGTGCTGTATTAAAATTCGTAACCTTCATAAATGCTGCATTTGCTTCTGCCTCATACGGAGGAATCAGTGTTATAAGCATTATGACAGCAAGCAAACCAGAAATGAGTTTCTTAAAGTGCCTCACCATAATCTCCCCTTTGTAGTTGTGTTCGTTAGACCTTATGAAACCTATCCATTATCCCAACGACAGTCTTCTACTCTATATATCGACAAATCGGCGAGCCACTTAAAGACTAAATCTTAAATTCTTCCATTTTTTTTGATAAAATTCATATAATTGCTCCACACGAAAAAAAGACCCTGCTACAATACAAGTAAAAAATAGCACAGTCCCCTTTTATCATAAAGCTACATCTTTGTGTTAATTATCATTAAAAAATGTACAAGTAAAAGCCTTAATATGAAAATCCAACTATCTCTCTTTTCTTTTCGCCTTACTCCGTTTCTTCCATATTATAAGTCCAATAATCGTTAAAGCTAAGCACCCACCAACAAAATCTAAAACAACATCTTGGAAAGCACCTGTACGGGAATCCATCTGAGCCTGATTCAACTCATCTATCGAAGCTACAATTATAACGGATAAAAGACTGATCAAAGCGATCCATCTAAACCTCGGTTTATTCGGGTAGGGAATAAAAGCAACACAGGCAAATGTAGCTAATAACCCGTACGCAAAGAGATGGGCTGATTTACGAAATATGAATTCGACGAAGCGGAACGGGTCTTCTTTGGATTCTATTTTAACCACTCCGTAGGACACACTTACGTCAGGTAAGGTTTCTCTAAGCTTATCTTCGGTAATGTAGTCCATGAGCCTAGGCTGTATGCTTTGCTGCTCAAACGATTGATTGGATACAGTCATAATAACGGCTATCCATAGGATAAAGGGTAGGATAAATAGGATGCGTTTTAATACAGTAATGGTGGTTCACTCCTTAAATGTAAATCTATTGCTTCTCTATATGATTGTCATGAGCTATCTATATAATTGGAACTCTACCTATTGAGAGTGAGGTTATGGTCATAGTTTTGGTCATAGTTACTAATGTTCATCTTCCCATCATATCCTTGCTTGGAACGATGGTCAATTTACATAAAATAAAGAGACCTACCCATGAGCTAAGCTGCACATCCAGATAGCTAGAGTAAGTCTAACTATTTGAAACTGCCTCAAGCCTAAAGTCATCGGGAAGGTCTACTTTTATAATAGCCCAAATTAATTAATTATCTGATCTAGTCTGGTTTAATAAGGCCATGCTCTAGTAAGCTATATATAATAGAAAGTTACTTATAAGCTTCATGGCCATTCAACAAAACTTATACAGGAATTCTCAAACGATCTACAGCAGGGCGACCAATGGAATGATACGTAAAGCCTTTTTCTAGCATCATCTCTAGGCTAAAGCAATTCCGTCCATCTATAATTAGTGGTACTTTGAGCTTTGATTTTGCCTGCTCTAAATCTAGCTGTAGAACCTCCTGCCACTCTGTTAGGATCAAGCACGCGTCACTACCCTCTAAGACTCCATACAAATCGGTAGAGTAAGCTATGTTTTGCTGTTGCTCCTGACTCAGCTTCATGCTGAACTCCTGCTGAGTTGCTGGAATGGCTATTGGATCGAAGGCTTTAACGTTTGCCCCTGCTTTGATTAACTCAGGAATTACAGTTAACGATGGTGCGTAACGGATATCGTCTGTGTTCGGTTTGAAGGCTAGGCCTAGAACAGCTATTGTTTTTCCATTCACGTCTCCCATGATTTCCTTAGCCTTATGAACGACAGCATATTTCTGTTGCTCATTCGTTTGAATCACCGATTGAACAAGCTTAAGGTCATAGCCTACCTCTTGAGCGATATGCACCAAGGCCTGCGTATCCTTAGGGAAGCAAGAGCCTCCATACCCAATACCTGCCTGTAGAAACTTAGACCCAATACGACTATCCATGCCCATTCCTTCTGCCACATGAGTCACATCTGCTCCAACTCGCTCGCAAATGTTTGCAATATCATTAATGAAGGAAATTTTTGTGGCTAAAAAGGCGTTTGCGGCGTATTTAATCATCTCAGCACTCTCTATATCTGTACGAAAGATCGTTGTGTGAAAAGGCTCGTGTAAATCAGCAATGATTTGACCCGCTTGGTCGTTATCTGCTCCTATTACCGCTCTTTCCATGTTCATGCAGTCCTCTAGAGCAGAGCCCTCTCTTAAGAACTCAGGATTAGAAACAACGTCAAAATCTACACAACTGTCCTGCACATGCTCCTTAATTATGCTCTTGACCAATTTGCCAGTGCCTACAGGAACGGTGCTTTTGTTGACGATGATTTTATAGCTGTTCAGCTGCTGTCCAATCGTCTTGGCTGCTGCTTTGACATAGGATAGATCCGCTTCGCCAGACTCAGACATCGGAGTCCCTACGGCCAAGTAGATAATTTCAGACTCTTGGATCGCTTTAGGGATATCTGACGTGAACGAAAGCCGCTTCTCTTGCTGGTTTTTCTTAACCATATCCTCCAGTCCTGGCTCATAAATAGGGATTTCTCCTTGCTGTAAACGCAGGATTTTTCCTTCATCAATATCACAGCAAATTACCTGATTGCCAATCTCGGCAAAACATGTACCTGACACTAAGCCCACATAACCTGTTCCGAGTACAGCTATTTTTTTCATGATGTGATCCTATCCTTTCATTACAAGCTGGCTTTCATAGACTTCCTTTAAGTAATCCAGAACATCATTTTTTAAATCAGCTCTCTGCAAGGCGAAGTCGATCGTGGCCTTGATAAAGCCGAATTTATCTCCAACATCATAGCGAATTCCTTCGAAGTTATACGCTAGAACCGCTTGGGCTTCATTGAGTCGTTTGATCGCATCTGTCAGTTGAATTTCTCCACCGGCGCCCGGCTCTTGATTTTCTAGGATATCAAAGATCTCTGGACGCAGAACGTATCGACCCATAATAGCAAAGTTTGAAGGAGCTTCCTCTAAAGCAGGCTTCTCCACTAAGGAGTTTACATGAATTACGTTCTCCTCGATCTGATTGCCCATCGGACTGACGATCCCGTATTTAGAGACATCAGCGTCTGGCACCTCCTGCACCCCTACGACGGAGCAGTTATATCGATTATGAATATCTATTAATTGCTTCAAGCAAGGCTTATTTTCCGATTGAACGATATCATCCCCTAATAACACAGCAAAGGATTCCTGACCGATGAACTTACGCGCACACCAGATCGCATGACCTAATCCGTTTGGCTCCTTTTGACGGATGTAATGAATGTTGGCTAGCTCTGAAATTTTACGAATTTCCTCTAACTGACCGAATTTCTTTTTGGCCTCTAATGTTTCCTCTAGCTCAAAGGATTTATCGAAATGATCCTCAATGGAGCGCTTATTCCGACCACTGACGATGATAATATCCTCAATGCCTGACTCCACCGCTTCCTCAATAATATATTGAATAGTAGGTTTGTCTACGATAGGGAGCATTTCCTTTGGCTGAGCCTTTGTCACAGGTAAAAAACGAGTTCCTAATCCAGCTGCTGGTATAATCGCTTTTTTCACATGCATGGGTATAAGCCTCCTTAGATTCTAGTTGGTTGATGATGATATTCCTTAAACCACTCAACAAATGTAGCCAAGCCTTGTGCTATAGATGTAGACGGCCTGAACTCGACCGCTTCCTCCAGCTCTGAAATATCGGCGTAGGTCGCCTCCACGTCACCAGGCTGAATCGGTAGTAATTCCATATTCGCCTTCTTGCCGATTAATTCCTCTAATGTTTGAATAAAGCTAAGTAATTCTACTGGCTGATTGTTTCCTATGTTGTACAGCTTATACGGAGCATAGCTTGAGCTTGGATCTGGATGCTCTCTGTCCCACTCCTTATTCGCTTGAGGGGGCTTGCCGATCAAACGTACGATTCCCTCCACAATGTCATCAATATACGTAAAATCGCGGCGCATTTTTCCATGATTAAATACTTTAATTGGGTCTCCAGAGACGATGCTTTTTGTAAAAAGGTAATACGCCATATCCGGCCTGCCCCATGGCCCATAGACCGTGAAGAAGCGAAGTCCAGTCGTTGGGATTTGGTAGAGGTGGCTATAGGAATGAGCCAGAAGCTCATTCGACTTTTTCGTTGCCGCATAAAGACTAACAGGATGATTGACCGGATCTTGTACGGAAAAAGGCATCTTCGTATTTGCCCCATAAACAGAGCTAGATGAGGCATAGATCAGATGCTCAACGTTCTGCTGGCGACAGCCCTCTAGTAAATTGGAGAAGCCTACTAAATTTGCATCAATATACGCTTTGGGGTTCTTCAAGCTGTATCGTACTCCTGCCTGTGCCGCAAGATTGATCACATGAGTGAAGGAATGAGCGTCAAACAGCATGTTCATGCGGGCATCATCCGCTAAATCAGCTTTCATGAATGTAAAGTTAGCATAGTCTAACAACTGATTTAGACGTTTTTCCTTCAGTAGCGGATCATAGTAGTCGTTCAAGTTGTCGATCCCGACCACCTGATACCCGTTAAGCAACAATCGCTTCGTTAAGTGCATCCCGATAAATCCTGCTACTCCTGTCACTAGTATTTTCATAAGCTAACCCTCTCCTGAGCGATTCCTTTAGCACTTGGCGCATTAGATACCGTTTCTTTGAATACCTCTAGCACTCGCTCTTGCTGCTCGGAAGTTAGATTTGAGCCTGAAGGTAAGCATAGCCCATCTCTAAACAGCTCCTCTGATACGCTTCGCCCTTCATGCCGATAGTAGCGGCAGCCTGTAAACAGTGGCTGAAGATGGAGCGGCTTCCACACAGGACGAGCTTCAATATTCTCTAGCCCTAGGGCATGAATGAGATCTAACCTTGTGACACCCAGTTCAGCTTTATCTAGCGTTAAGGCCGTTAGCCAACGATTAGAATAGCTCTCCTGTAGCTCAGGCATAAATACAATGCCCGCCCACGATCTTAATTCCTCTTCATAGCGTTGAAATACGTTCCTTCTAGCTTGGACACGGTCATCTAACACTCTTAACTGACCTCGACCAATTCCAGCTAGGATATTACTCAATCGATAGTTATAGCCAAGCGTCTGATGCTGATAATAGATTTCCGGTTCCCTCGCCTGTGTAGCCAAGAACTTAGCTCGCTGAATCGCTTCTTTATTGTCCGAAACGAGCATCCCCCCACCTGACGTGGTAATGATTTTATTTCCATTAAAGGAGAATACACCAAATTGACCAAAGGTTCCCGTTTGATTTCCCTGATACGTAGAACCTAGTGATTCTGCGGCATCCTCTACTATAGGGATACCATACTGCTGACATAAGGGACGAATACGACTGTAATCTGCGCTTTGACCATAGAGATTGACTACGACTAGCGCTTTAGGAAGCTTGTTCTCTCGCTTCGCTTCTATGAGTGCCTCCTCTAGCGCCACTGGTGACATGTTCCATGAGTCTGGCTCGGAATCAATAAAGACAGGTTCAGCCCCTTGATATAGAATCGGGTTTGCACTAGCTACAAAGGTTAATGAGGAACAGAAGACTACGTCACCTTTTGTGACACCTAATAGCTCTAAAGCCAAGTGAATCGCAGCCGTTCCTGAACTAACTGCTGCCGCATGACCACTCCCCACGTAAGCCGCAAGCTCTTCCTCGAAAGCATCCACATTTGGACCAAGAGGAGCTATCCAATTGGAGGTGAACGCTGCTTGTACAAATAGCTGTTCCTCCTCTCCTAGATGAGGAGATGAGAGATAAATTCGTTCCTTCACTGCCTGCTTCATAGTATCCTCCCTTACAATTGATGGGTTTTTATCGGTTTTGCTGGTATGCCTATCGCTGTGCAAAAGGAGGGGATATGGCTCGTAACTGACGCTCCAGCTCCGACGGTAGACCATTTGCCAATCTGCTGACCGGGAATCGCTACACAGCCGATACCTAGATGAGAGCCTTCCTCCACCTTCACCCCTCCTGCTAACGCTACTTTAGGAGAAAGATGAACAAAATCCTCGACCACACAATCATGCTCCACAACGGTCGAGCTATTAATAATCGCATGCTGACCTACGGAGGCGTTTGCGTTAAGAACGGCATTGGCCATCACCACTGTACCTCTTCCTAGCGTGACACTAGAGCTAAGCATCGCACTAGGGTGCAGCAGTGAGACGTAACGCTCCAAGGGTAAATCTAGCTGAATGGTCAGCAGCTTACGTACATGATTGTTGCCGATGCCTACGACAAACTTCACATGAGGGAGAATCTCAGCAAGCTCCGTGGCGTATCGAATTGGACCACGAATCAAATCCTCCTCTTGAGAGGTTTCTGTATACTTATCATCTAAGATCCCTACCAGCTCGTATTCATCCCTGCGCAACGCGATAATATCTTGAATGACTCGACTATGACCACCATCACCTAATAGAATAATCTGTTGGGGTTGTTCACTCATGATCACTAACTCTCCTTTGTAGGTTGTGACGTACAAGCCTGTAGCTCAGAAGCTGATGATCCTTTAAACTTCTCTATAGTTGCCTGCCCCTGCTGATTAATCCCGTCCACCTTCAGTACTTTTAATACCGTTAGAAATAAAATCTTGATATCTAGCCAAAATGAGTGATGCTCTACATACCACACGTCTAGCTTGAATTTCTGCTCCCATGAAATGGCATTTCGCCCGTTTACCTGAGCCCACCCAGTGATACCTGGCTTTACTTCATGTCGCCGAGCCTGTTCAGACGTATATAATGGAAGATACTCCATCAATAGTGGTCTTGGACCGACAAAGCTAAGCTCTCCTTTGACTACGTTAAAGAGCTGCGGGAGCTCATCTAGACTGAGCTTTCTGACCACCCTCCCTGCTCTCGTTAACCGCTCATTATCTGGTAGTAATTGTTGATGCTCATCTCGCTCATCAGTCATTGTTCTGAACTTATAGATGTGAAACGGCCTGCCATTCAGCCCCGGTCTTTGCTGAGTGAAAATAACGGGAGAACCAACGCTCTTACGTAACACTATGGCTGTAACGACCATAACGGGAAAGCTAAGCAGAAGGGCTACGCTACCAAAAACCAAATCAACGGCTCGCTTCATAATAGCTCCCCCTTGCTTGCTTACTCAGCTTACTGTGGTCGGCAAGAATACTTTCTATCTGTTCCGCAAGCTTTAATCGATCATATTTCCTCTCTGCTAATGTTCTAGCGTTGCGTCCCATGATCCTTAGCTGCTCCTTCTGATCCTTTAGCTCAAGCAAAAGCTTACCTAGCTCTTCAGGTGACTTAGGATTCACGTAGTAGCCGATGCTATGCTGCTCCACAATATCCTTTGTCCAGCCATTTGAATTGACAATAACGGCTCGTCCTGCCGCTAAGGAGTCAAAGAACTTATTTGGTGAATTCGTAGCTAGGATAGGAAGATCCTTGAAGGATGTAATCGTAATGTCTGTTGCTCCTAAAATCTTGGGCATATCTTTCCTTGGAATCGAGCCTGTAAAAATAACGTTATCTAGCTCAAACTCTTCACACAACGCTTCTAGCTGAGGCTTCGTCTTTCCATCCCCCGTCAGCATAAAGACCACATTTTGCTCCTCCATTTGCTTCAAGTAAATCGCTGCCCCTATTACATATTCAAGTCCATTTGCCACACCCATCGAACCACCGTGTGTAAGGACGAGCTGATGCTCCTTAATCCTGTATCTCGCCCGTACTTCTTCTCTTTGTTCTACATAAGCCGGATTAGAAAGAAACGCTGGAGCAAATAACTCTAAGTCGGAGCAGTTGGGAATCATGGAAACCTTCTCTTCTTCTATTTTTTCGTTCAGTATGCCCTCTACCATCCCTGGAGATAGGGCAACGATGTGTTTAGCTTGACGATAGGTGAAGCGTTCTAGTAGCTTTAAGCCCTTTTGCAGAAAACGAGAGCGTAGCATCCCCATCTGAATAGGCGCCTCCGGCCATAGATCACGTACCTCAAATACAAAGGGCCAGCGCTTGATGGTCTTGATCAACAGCGCAGGAACCGCAACTGTTAAAGGAGTTGATGTAGCAAAGACGATATCAAAATTCTTGCGTGTGATTCCTAGCATAGTCGCACCAAGCATAAATTTTAAGAAGGATAGTACTCTTTGATAAAAGCCCATATAGTTCGAATAGTGATTACGGATCGCTAGAATATCAATGCCATCTAGCTTGTACTTATCTACTTGGTGACCTTTTTCAATAGGAGTTTCTGATTCTAGCATGGCGTCCCCTGTTATGACAGTGACCTGATGACCCTGCTGCACCAAATACTTAGCAAATTCATAGGAGCGCGTTCCACTGGCTCCACCGCGTGTTGTAAAATACTGATGAATGTACAGAATTCTCACGATCTCCTATCCTTTCTGTCTCGTATTTTTGTCGAAAAGCTTCTATATAATAGAGGTTGCTTTGCTTTAATAGAACTATCTTTAGATTTAGTAGAGCTAGCTTTAGGTTTAATAGCGCTGCTTTAGCTGTCTCAAATGGCCTAGACTACAACAATGCTAGAAGCTTTCCCAGAATCTCTTTCTCCGTATATTTGTGTGCTGCTTCTGTAGCCCCTTCTTCTAGTAGCCTTAATCGAGTTGGTTGCTCCACGAACTTCGCTAGCTTGCTCCTTATTTTCTCAGGCGACTGAATAGGAACGAGCACTCCGTTATAATGGTTGATAACTATATCACTTAAGTCATTCCAATAGGTAGCCAGCACGGGAACCCCCGCAAAAAACGCTTCAATGACTACGCCGGGATAGCCTTCTCCTGGATAAAAGGAGGGCAGTAGCAGAATGTCGTATTCTCTAATGGTCTGAACAACCTGTTCACTGCTTATTTCTCCCTTGTATGTAGCGTTCTCTAGCTTTTCCACCTGCTCCATGAACGCTGCACGGTCCTTTTCAAAAATTGTGCCGTAAAAATCACAGCTTAGCTGCTCATTTCCTTCAAGGGCTGCTAATATATCAAAAACTCCTTTTGGTTCCTTCACCTGTCCGACAAAAATTGCTTTGAGCTTCTTCATCCGTTCAACAGACAGAGGCTTAAGCTCCATAGGCTCCTGAACTAAAAAGTTAGGAAAGGGCACCACCTGCTCCGCCCGTAAGCCCACCTCTTCCTTAAAAAAATTCACCACAGACGTTGTTTGCGGAAGCACATAATCCACCTTTTTAAAGAAAATAGCGGCAAAGCGTTGGTAGATATACGGCAACCGTTTAAATAACGCTGGAAGGGAAGTTCCGAATAGCTTAAGAATGACTTTTTTGCGGTAAAGCTTAAATAAAGCAATTAGGATGAGACCTATGGTGTAGGAAAAACGGCTATTGGACCAGATCAGTACCCCGTCCACCTTTTTCCGATAAGAAAAGGCCTGCTTAAAAAAACGAAATCCATTCATCAAATCCTTGAGCTGTAGCCTTCTCCCAATCTGACTTTCCCGATCCTTCCGCGACGTATCTAGTACGTCTAGCTCAACCTGTTCATTAAGTAGCTGGCTTTGCAATAGCCTCGAAAAGGAAACGGTATCTCCTCCAATAGGCGGGGGCAGAGGCCCTATGGCTAAGTATCTTTTTCTCTCCACTTCTATCACCTCTATTACGGCTTATCTATCTAGTCTTTTTGTAGCTAACCCCAAAAAGTAAAACCACATCAGAGTAGGAACACCAGCGTAAGGGATTTTGGTCTCAAACAGCTGGTGGAAAAACATCGCTAACAGGAGCGTCAATACGGTCGAATACACAATGATTGTTTCTCTTTGCTGTGGTTTCTGTTGGTGCTTTTTAGTCTGTTCGTGCTGTTTAGTCTGTTGGTTCTGTCTGTTCAAGTGATCCTGCTCGATCAGTGTGTTCTCCTTCTTTAACTTAGTAGCAAGCAAATGTCTTCCAACGCTCCATAACCCGAAGCACCAAAAAGCGAAAAATAAGGTGTATCCTAAGAGACCCGTCTCTAGCATTACACTTAAGTGACTATTGTGAGTCGAAATATCTAAGCCTGCTCGAAGTAGCTCCTGCTCGGCAACAGCAAACCCTATTCCCGATACAGCATGATGCTGTACCTGATCCAAGGCTACCGCCCATGAATCCTCTCTCCCAGCTAGACCAGATGAACGATTAAAAGCGTCCAGCATCTCGAAAGGGAAGAACTGTAGCACGGCTATTCCCATAAGAATAAGGATCATCAGGGCTACGTACATGCGTTTAAGCAAATGAACCGTATTCTTAGAAAACAGTAAAAATAGAAGAAAGCTGGCTACGATAAAGGTCAGCATATTCGCTCGGGAAAAAGTCATAAATAGAGCCGTTAGCTGTATCAATGTAAGCGGGATGAGCCAAGCTCCGTGAAGCTTTCCTAAAGCACGTAGCGTAAAGGTTGCCATTAAGGATAAAAACACCATGAAGCCCAAATTGTTTGGGTTCCCTAGCAACGAAGATATTCGGTCATAGCCGTTCGCTGGAATGGTGAGCTGTGAGATGGTTAATCCCCCTAGAGAAACCTGCTGAACAAAGCCCTCTTCTGTTGTGTTTTCCGTACCGAGTAGGGAAATAAGAATTCCGATTAAAGCGAATCCAACCCCAAACCACAGCAGTCCCTTGAGAACACGGGTAAAAGTTTGGATAGGCTTTCGATCTAATAGCGTTAGAAGATATAAGCCGAAGCCAGGGATAAACGCTAAAAGAAAACGGCTAAACGATAACAGCGTATAGTCTGAAAAAAGAGCGGTGGTAGAAAACCAAAGCATGACACTAAAAAGGATAAGCATGCTAATGATCTTCGTTTGAGACAAAGTAGGAATCTTCGCTACTGAGAGCACGATGACACAAACCCCTAGCTGTAGCGCAAGTGTGACCACATAAGGTAAAACCTCTGTCCCTGGCTCTAGGTTAATACTTAGCAGGAGCGAGAGAAAAAGAATGGCACAGATTCCTAGACTATGTCTGTTCCCTTTAATTCCCCAGTTACGTAAGCTTGACGTAGCTCCTACTGGTTTTCTGGACACCTTATCTACTAGTGTCCCTGATGGCTTGTCTGCTAGTTGTGTTCCAGATGCCTTTTCTGCCACTTGAACCCTAGATAACCTAGCTCCTTCACTATACGGATGTCGCTGTCCTATAAGTCGATCAGCTTTCATACATCGTTCGCACCTTTCCCTTCAATCACTCATCATCCAATCCATTACTTAAGCATGTTCAGCTTCCTTGCACTTGTTCATCCTACATAAGCTTCTTCTGCTTGCTTCAAGCACCTAAATTTCTTGAACGAGCGTATGCACATACTTCTCAGTGATAGCACCAACATCAAACTGCCTAGCTCTTCCCTCTAAGTTCTCCTGAAGTGGTTCTTGTAGCTGATCCAAAATGGCTTCAGCCATTGCCTGATCATCACCTGGCTCAACTAATCGCCCATAGCGTCCCTCCTCTAATATTTCCGCTGGCGCTCCCCTACACTTGGTGGAGACAATAGGTGTATTTGTAGCTAATGCCTCTGCTAGCACCAAGCCGAAGCCCTCCCATTTTGAGGATAGTACAAAAAGATCTGCTCTTTTTAAGTAAGGGTAGGGATTGTCCACAAAGCCATCAAATAATACGTACTCTGTTAGACCCAGCTCCTTTGTTAATGCTTGAAGCTGCTCCTTCTGCTCGCCTTCTCCTAAAATAATCAGCTTACTATCGAGCTGCTGTCGAACCTGATGAAAAGCGCGTAGCAATGTATGAAAGTCCTTCTGCTCTACCAATCGACCGATGGCTAGTAGGACAGGTGTGTGTTTCTGGTTTAACCAGCTGTGCATGATTGGCTGATCCATGCTCTGTTGAATAAAGCTCAGATGAATGGGATTGTAGATCACAGATATCTTCTCCTTGTGATTCGCCAATCTAGCATACTGAATTAAGTCCTCTGCAACTCCTTCTGAAATAGCAATAATTTGGTCTGAGCGCCTATAAAGCAGTTGATAAAGCAGCTTCATCTTCAAATTATCCTTGTATTTAGGAGACGGTGGATTTGTTTCACGCACCACAATTTTGGGTTTTCCCGCTAAAAACGGTTTGATTACCAATAGAACAAAATTCATAGCCGTTAGCGTGGATAAAATCACATCCGGTCTTATCCGATTAAGCTCTTGAATCAGCTTGCGCGGAGCATGCCTTAATTTCTTAATTCCTAAATCAACGGTGTTCGCTTCCGCTGGTATTTGATGAACTAGCTCTCCTGATTTGTGAACCATAAGCAATGTTACGTCTGCTGTCTCTTTTTTTATGGTTTTCAGCAGAGTAAGCATGACTTTCTCCGCCCCACCCCCGCCTAGGTTTGGGACAAGAAGAACGATTTTTTTGCGCCAGTTCTCTTTCTCCATGTCTCCCCATCTCCATCTCTTTGTTTTCTACTTAATCTCTCTTCCTTTGATCTCTTCTATTAATTTCTTCTATTAATTCTTCTATTAGTTTTTTCAATATAGTCTCTTCTATATAATCTCTTTATTTTGCTTTTATTCTTTAAACACATCTATGAAATTCAGCCCTATAATCTATATAAGATGTCTCTGTTTGTTATTCTCCAAATCTCATTCACTACTAACGATGCCTTAGGATTCTAAATCCAATAAAGATAATAAGCGTATAGTGAATAAAATGCAGAATACTAAATCCGATTACGGTATATAAGGCGCTACCCTGAAAAGCTATATAAAGCAGCCCACCAAGTTTAATCACTAATGAAGTAGCTTCAAAAACAAAGAAAAATCCTTGTAGTCGTAAAATCTGAAAAAGGCTAACCGCCGGCCGAGCCACAAACCAAAAGAATAACCCTACAATCATCCAGCTTGCGTAAATACCTGCTTCTGTCCACTCTGTGCCGAGTATCCATTTGAACAGCTCAGGAGCGTAGAGAATCAAAACAAGAGCAGGAAGAAACGCTATGCCTGCTAACGCTGCTGTTGATCTCAGATAAAAGCGGCTTATGCTGAGCGACTGATTCAGCATTTCAGAGGCTCGCTGATAAAAAACCTGCTTCACCGCATTACCTAGTAAATCTAAGGGCATTTGAATAAGCCGAAGAGCCAGGGCGTAGTACCCTACAATGGTTGCCTGAAAAAAATAAGTAAGCAGAAAGGGCATCATATTTTGCGAAATAGCATTCACAAACGCTTGACTCGAGCTATATAACGGAAAGTCTTTATATTCCCGTAATCCCTCTAGCATCTCCTTTTTTGTAACCTGGCTTTTAAGCTTAGCCCAATCCTCTCTCAGCACTTGATAGCTTAACACCACAGCAGCTAGCATTTGACCAACGATCTGTCCTCCAATCAGCCCATACGCCCCGGGCTGAATCAAACCCGAACCGACCTGTGTCGCGTTAACCCCACCCGAGCGGAT
The DNA here is from genome assembly GCF_030813115.1 of Bacillus horti. Classification (NCBI taxonomy): domain Bacteria; kingdom Bacillati; phylum Bacillota; class Bacilli; order Caryophanales; family Bacillaceae; genus Caldalkalibacillus; species Caldalkalibacillus horti. The sequence continues at coordinate 126,974 of NZ_JAUSTY010000008.1, forward strand.
GATCTGAGATATTGAGATTCTGTTGTACGCTTTTTTTCTTGTACTCCAGAAATTACTGCTCTGGTAAACCCCAAGGGCTAGCAGGCTTATTGGCAATAGATATATTAGCTGCTTAAGCTCTGGAGCACGGAAGATAGAAGCTAACGTCTCTCCAAAAAGGAAAAGAACAACCAAAGTTCCAACACTCATCATTACTGTAATGAAGACAGATAGACTGTACAGGTTTGCCGCTTGCCGCTCTGACTTAGGCAACACAATAGCTAGCTCATATTTCCACGTTACAATCACAGATAGAATCGTTGTCAGGGACGTATATAAAGCAAATATTCCAAATGCTTCTGGTGCAAATAAGCGACTTAATATCGGGGCCATGAGGAAGGTGAGTAATTGTGCAATCACTGACCCCGAAAGGAGTACGCTAATATGACGAAGCACTTTGTTTTTCTTAAACAAGCATGCGATCCTGCGCTTCCTGTCTAAAGTTTGCAATATCTAATAGCGTTCTACGAAGCTCCTCTTTCTCTAGCTCGCCGTATACCTGTAGAAGCTTAAACACACAACTCACGTCAACTGGTGGTGTTTTACCCCGATAGATTTTTTCAAACACCTGCTCCTCATGCACCTCATCCTGCCCTAACAATTCCTCGAACATCTTTTCACCTGGTCTCATCCCTGAGAAGACGATTGGAATTTCCTCCTCCGTATAGCCAGACAGCTTCACTAGATTACGCGCTAAATCTAAAATTCTGACAGGCTCACCCATATCCAGGACAAATACTTCTCCACCTTCTGCTAGCGCCCCCGCTTGTAGCACCAAACGCGAAGCCTCCGGAATCGTCATAAAATACCGAATCATATCCGGGTGAGTAACTGTAACTGGTCCTCCGTTTTGGATCTGCTGTTTAAATAGCGGAATGACGCTTCCTCTACTTCCTAACACGTTGCCAAAACGTACGGCTACAAAGCGTGTCCGACTAATGGTGTTCATGTACTGCACAATCATTTCAGCCATGCGCTTTGTCGATCCCATCACGCTTGTTGGATTAACCGCCTTATCTGTAGAAATCATCACAAACGTATTTACTCTTGAGATGCTAGCCGCCTCAGCAACATTTCTCGTCCCTAAAATGTTGTTCTTCACTGCTTCCTCTGGGTTACGTTCCATGAGGGGTACATGCTTGTGTGCGGCAGCATGGAAAACCACATAGGGCTTATGTTTTTTCATGATGCTGAACATTTTCGTTCGATCCTGAATATCTGCTATTTCTGTCTCAATACTTAGATCTGGGTAAGTACGTCTTAGCTCCATCTCGATGGAATAAATACTGTTCTCACCATGCCCAAGGAGAACAAGCTTACTCGGTGCGAAACCAGACACTTGACGGCAGATTTCAGAGCCAATTGATCCGCCAGCCCCGGTGACCAGAACCGTCTGATCCATCGTATAGCTCTTGATGTTGTGAATATCCAGCTCAACCGGCTCCCTGCCCAGTAAGTCCTCCACCTGAACATCACGAATCTCATTTACAGCCACTTTACCAAGCATAAGATCCTCAATCAGCGGGAGAATTTTGGTCTTTGCTTTTGTCCTAGTACATTGTGAAAAAATACGATTAATCCCTTGTCGATCTAGGGATGGAATGGCGATGACAATGTTTGAAATGTTCTGCTCAAGAGCAATGCTTTTGATTGATTTAACCCCTCCAAGTACAGGTAGACCTAGAATTTCAAGATTCTGCTTCGCTGGATCATCATCAATAAAGCCCACTGGAACAAGCTCAACCTCCTGATTTTGCTGCAGCTGGCGGGCTACCATCGTTCCTGCCGCTCCAGCTCCGATAATCAGGGTGCGTTTTTTCTTTTTCATGGAACGCTTGAGGTACTGGTCACGAACGATTCTCCAGGAAAATCTGGAGCCCCCGATTAACAGGATGTGCATCATCCAGGTAATCACCAGTGTTCTTGTGTACATCTCACCCAAGGCGGCCTGTTGAACAAAGGCGGCTAGAATGATGGAAAAGGAGATCGCCTTGAAAATGGCTAGTAGCTCTCCTACACTGGCGTATTCCCACGCCCGCTTGTATAGTTTATAGATGTACGCAAACAAATGATGTCCTACAAGCAGGGTGATGGAGCTGAGAATTAAGGGATAGGTAATGACACGTCCGCTTGGAAGTAAGAGATAATAGCTGAAGTAGATGGACGTCAAGACAATCAGTGAGTCTAGCAAAAACAAATAGATAATACGTTTACGGTATGACATTCTAGCTCCTTCCTTTCCTCCTATATATTGTTTTATTATTTCCGCTTTAATAGAGTGGCTAATGTGCTTTTCCGCTCTATTTTTTGCGGGGGATTGACGTACATATCTACTCCATTCATCATCCATTCTGTATTACGCAGGAGCTGGTGCTCTACGTCGATGCCAAACTTTTTACGAATAACCTTATAAGCATCCTGTAGGTGGAAGCCTCGTTTTCCTGCCTTATGAGCGTCGGAAGCGATCATGTGACAAAGATTATGCTCAATACACTGGAAGGAAAATTTCTGTATGCCTTTTCCGAATTTTCCAACAACACTAGCTGCAGTAATTTGAGCCAAAGCTCCCTTCCTGATCATTTGATACAGCATAGAAGGTCTTTTGCGTATAGCCACGTTTCTCTCAGGGTGTGGAATGATTGGTGTTACGCCCAAGAGCTGGATGTCATAAAGCAGTTCCTCCATAAACGGCGGAACACTATCATTAGGCAATTCTAGCAGAAGATACTTATGATGCTTGTCCAACGTTAGTAGCTCATGGTTGTGTATATCTTCTAGGATGCTGTCGTACACATGAACCTCTTGGCCAGGATAGACAGTCAGAGGAATCTGCTGTCGATCTAACTCTCTTTGAAACTCCTCCACAAGCTCCAATACGCTTTGTTTTGGATTATCATAGACCCCGTTTTTATGATGGGGGGTAGCTATAATCTGCCGAATACCATTAGCCGTAGCCTCAGCAGCCAGCTCTAAGCTTTCACCTAATGTCCTTGGGCCATCATCTACTCCATATAAGATGTGTGAATGTATATCTATCATCTGGCTCCCTCCGAAGTACTAAAACTCAAAATCCCATATATTTCTTAATTTTAAAATGTTAAAAAAGTGGAATTTTAAAGATATAAAAGTCCCTAAGTGTGATGAATCCTTTGACCTAACACACTTTCCATCCACCAAACGTATTTGTGTTCTGTTTAACTTTTGACAAAGTTATGCTTTTCCGTAGTAGTAATAATAATCATGGTTCTTTTCTAGCTTTCTATTATTTAAGACACATCCAAGAATTCTAGCATCCACTTTTTCTAGTAGCCCTTTCGCCTTTAAGCCCATGTCTCGGTTCGTTTTCCCTGAGTTGAGCACAAGGACAACTCCATCCAGCTTACTCGACAAAATTTGAGCGTCTGTGACAGCGATTAATGGTGGTGTGTCGAATAATATCATGTCATAGCTTTCGCAGGCCTCATTAATAAACATGTCCATGGCTTTAGAACTAATTAATTCTGCGGGGTTAGGAGGGATAGGTCCTGCAGTAAGAACATTTAAATGCTTGATCGACGTTTCTTTACACACCTGCTCCAGTTCCCGTTGTCCTGTTAGAATATTCGTGAGGCCCTCCCTATTGTTAAGTCGGAAGGTGTGGTGGACAGTTGGTTTACGTAAGTCTGCATCAATAAACAAGGTTTTCTTACCCGATTGAGCGAACACCACCGCTAGATTCGCAGAGACTGTTGATTTCCCTTCATTAGGACCTGAGCTGGTCACCATCATCGAGCGTATCTCTTGCTGCTTTAAGCTAGAGAATTGAATGTTCGTACGCAGGGTACGAAACGCTTCGGAAATTGGTGATTTGGGCTCCTCCTGCGTAATGATATAGCGCTGCTCGTGCTTTGTTTTATGCTTCAAGCTGCTCTCCTCCTAACTGGGCTTGCTTGCTCGGCTTTTTCTTGGCTTGTCCCTGTTCCATTTCCTCAATGACAGCAATGGTGCCAATTACCGGCAAATCTAAATACTTCTCTACGTCCTGCTCCGTTTTAATGGAATTATCCAGGTAGTCTAGAAGAAATGCCAAACCGATCGCCAGCATGGTGCCAATCACAAAGGCAATCGCTATATTCAGTACTGGACTTGGCCTCACTGGAGCAGGGTTCATGTCTGCTTTCGCTTCCGCCATAATATGTACGTTATCTATATTCATCAGGCTAACAACCTCTCGCTGAAACGTACTTGCTATTGCGTTCACAAGTGAAGCGGCTCGCGTATAATCCGTATCTGTAACCGCAACAGACATAACCTGTGAATTTTGCACAGAGTTTACTTCAATACGGTCATGAAGCTGCCTATAGGAAAGATTAAACTGATTTTCAGCTAGAACGATATCCAGAATACGGGGACTTTTGATAATAACGCTGTACGTATTAATAAGATCGATATTCGTTCGAATATCCCCCTGATTCACTTGACCTTCTGTTGGTGCTTGATTTACTAAGATTTCTGTCGAAGCTTCATACTGGGGGGTAAGGACAAAATAGCTGAGCAGAGCACTTGCTATGACAGCTAATAGCACTACGAGTACAATCAACCCTTTACGTTTCCATAGAATTCCGACAAGTTCTCTTAGACCAACTTCTTGATTATCTGTTTGTCCCATCTCTTTCCTCCAACCATATAGTTACCTGTATTTGATTTATTCAACTATTCGTACAACTACCCGTTTTCTATACCGTCAAACCGAAAATAAATGTTACTTTTTGCAATTTAATAAATTGCGCAACGCCATCATCCGTTGTCAGACAACAAAAAAAGCCACATTTTTCTTTTTGAAAAAAATGTGGTTTAACATTAAATTTACATAGAACGTGGTTTTTTATCCATACTATATTTAAACAGGTATCGTATACTTTACCTGTATTTTAGCGAGCAAATACTTTTTTCAAGAAATTAAGCACTGGTCTTTCCTTACTACTGACTAAGCCAATGGCCTCAGCCCCGATTTGTAGAGCCAAAATACCTAGGACAATCACACCGAAGGATACCCACATGGTTGCCTGTGAAAGCAGAATTGCACAAGCTCCAAAAACAATACTGATTCCGTAAATCGTTAACACTGTTCCTCGGTGACCAAGTCCCATCTCCATTAAACGATGGTGGAGATGATTTTTATCGGCTGCGGATATAGGCTTTCGATTGACGATTCGACGAACGATAGCAAAAAATGTATCAGATAACGGTACTCCTAGCACAAGAATAGGAATAACGAAGGATGCAAATGTTACATATTTAAATCCTAATAAAGATAGGGCTGCTAAATTAAAGCCTAAGAATAAAGCCCCGGTATCTCCCATGAATATTTTCGCTGGGTGAAAGTTAAAGAATAGGAAGGCAATAATACCACCTAGAATCACTAGTGAATATAAAGCAACGAATGCATTCCCCATGATCAGGGACATGATGAAAATAACAGCTGTTGCAATACCAGAAACCCCGGCAGAAAGACCGTCCAATCCGTCAATTAGGTTAACCGCATTTGTTACGCCAACGATCCAAAAGATCGTAAGTGGAATCGCCAGCCAGCCTAAAATCCAAGGAGTATCCTCAAACGGAAGGTTCAAAAGCTCCATTCGGAATCCGAATGATACTACGATAATGGCAGCTGCTATCTGACCTAACAGCTTCACTTTAGCCGATAGCTCAAAACGATCATCCAATACACCAACTAAGATAATCACTAAGCTTCCTAAAAATAAGCCTAGACTTAAAGAATTCTTAGGAATAAACGCAATATATCCCACTACATAACCAACAAATATGGCTAAGCCCCCTAAACGAGGCATAATTTTTTGGTGAACCTTACGAGCGTTCGGTTTATCTACAGCTCCAATTTTAAAAGCAAGCTTCTTCACCCAAGGCGTGATCAGCAGAGTGACGATAAACGCAAGAGCAAACGCTCCTATATAGAACAATGGTGAAAAGGAATAACTATATAAAAACTCCATAGAGGAAACACCTCTTTTTTCTATAAGATATAATACAGATTATCATACAAATGTTATCAAACTATTAAAAGTTAGCAGGTAACTTTTCTTTCAGCTTCTCTTTTTAATTCCCAATGATTAACTATATATGCTGAGCGTTATTTTGACAACTGTTTTTTCTTCTCTTTTTTAATCCTTAGGACGAATTTCGGAATAGCAAGCTGTCTTGGCAGACGACTTGGCTGAGATAATAAACGGTGTAGCCATTCTAATCTAAGCTTCTGCCACATCATTGGCGCACGCTTAACCACTCCTGCTAAAACATCAAAGGATCCTCCTACGCCAATCGCTACCTTCGCTTGTAGCTGCTGCTTATATCTTTGAATCCACAGTTCTTGCTTGGGGAAACCAAGTGCTACTAGTAGCAGGTCAGGCTTCAGAGCATTAATTTCGTCAAAAATCTCCGGCTCCTGTGAGTCGTCAAAATACCCATTTCTTCGACCAACCACCGTTACATGTGGATATTGCTTGGCTAGTTGGTTTGCCGCTTTACTATTGACCTCTTCATTTGCCCCTAATAGAAACACGGAGAAGGGTCTTTCGTTAGAGGTCTTAGCTATTTCATGTAGCATATCATAGCCTGCCACTCGCTCCGGCATCGGATCTCCAAGATGCTCGGCGGCCCAAACGATCCCTGTACCGTCAGGAGTAATTAGATCAGCTGTATGCATCGCCTGAGCTAGCTCCTGGTTCTCAAGTCCAGTCATCACAATCTCTGGATTGGCTGTCACAATATGTACCGTATGGGGAAATTCCGCACGATCCTTGTGCAAATACGATACGACATAATCCACTGTATCTTTCATACCCCATTTGGAGAAAGAAAAACCTAAAATATTTGTCTGCACTTTCGCTTTAACCACAGCTTACTCTCCTTACAATGGATCTCGTTGTTGAAGCTTTCGTATGACAGAATGACTTTTTTACGGTCACTGATTGACAATACGACAATACTTTTAAATTCTATATCAACCCATCAAATCTCATAATTACATCTATTATCTACTAAAATACTCTATTAAATACATAAATGAATGATAGAACTAACAAAAGGAGCTATCTAACAGTCTACTTTATAGACGAGATTTATCCGACAAGGTTTCAATGTCCAGAACGAAATTTGACGGATTTCCTTCTTTTTTTCCATGATTAACTATATCATGAATTTTGTTGTGTGACAAAAATAGATAGACAAATGGATACGCAAAAATAATAAAACCAACCTACCTTTTTCAAAAGTAGGCTGGTTCATGTAATTCAAATCCCTTATGGCGCTTGTGGATTAGTTATCCACGGTTACCATCAGCCGCAACATTGCCATCCTCAGAAGCTTCACCCGTAGGATCTTCTGTGTCAGTAGCGTCATTCTCCGTCTTAATAGGAGTTGGAATGCGATTAATAAAGTTAGTCGCATGCTCATTGATCCGATCTACTTCTTCCTGAGGAACGACCTCAAATGACACTCCATTGATTGTGCGGCCTTCTCCTTCAATTGAAGTTGTTTCTAGGTTGCTCATATTGAAATTGTAGAAACTGCGTACCAGAAAGTCTAGCTCATCAGGAGTTAGAGATGTAGAAACGTTGTCCCCCACAGCGTTCATCATGGAAAAGACTCTTGGAAGACTACTCAAAGAAACAATTTCTCTACCTAGCTCTTTAAGCACCAGCTGCTGTCTCTCCATACGTTGGTAATCACTTGTATAGTAACGAGAACCACGATTATCCAAACGCGCACGTACGAAGTCTAATGCATTTTTCCCATCTAGAACCTGTTGACCTTCTTCTAAGCGGATATGCGTGCCATCCATCGGGTCATCATATTGTATGGTGCGATCCACGTATACATCTACTCCACCTACAATATCCACAAGCTCTTCAAAGCCTTTAAAATCAATCGCTACATACCCATAGAGAGGAATATTTAACCACTCTTCAATCGTTTGCATCGTTAACTGTACGCCACCGTAGGAGAAGGAATGGTTAATCTTATTTTGCGACCTTCCAGGAATATCCACTAGGCTATCTCTTGGAATTGATACAAGGTTTACCTTTTTATCGTTAGAGTCAATTAATGCTAGCATTAATGTGTCAGGACGTCCCCCATCACTAGAATCCTCACGCTGGTCAATCCCATAAAGTAACACAGCAAAAGGATCTTTAAATTTCTCCTCTAGTTCCTTTTCTGTTTCTTTAGGTCTATCATCCTCTTCGTCTTCACCCACATGCATGTTATCTAATGTGTTTTTATATCCTTGATAGACTGAAAATACTCCGACTGCCAAAAGCAGGGCAAGAGCCAACGTCCCCCAAAGTATGATTTTCTTTTTCATTCTTGTTTCTCCTTCAATTCATTATCCTTTTTTATTAGCGTTCTACTTAATAGCCTTCTACTTATTGTAAGGTATTTATACCTAGATCATGCGTTTTCTAAACTAGGCACGTAAAACTTATTCTAACGGGCCTTGCTATTAATGACGGTATTCCCCTGTAATTGGTTTCAGTAAAATTTTACCATTCAATTCTAAGCTGTTCTACATTTCTTTCTACACAAGGCTTTAAGCTTTTGGCCTTTAAATAAAAATATATTGAGTTTTGTCGAAAAAAATGTAGGCATATCACGTGCACAAAAAAATGTTTCCTATACACTATACAATTTGTAGGTGTTAATTGCAATCTGACTGAAAAAATGTTTGAGTTTTGTCGTTTTTGGTGAAAATCCGATTTTTCATTCCTCTTATGTTCAATGTTAGTGATAAAATTGTTATGTACTTGATATGAATTTAGGTATGAATCTTAGGACAATTAGAATCAATTTATTTATAAAAGGAGATCCAACATGATTAAAGGAATTGAACACACAGCCATTATGGTGTCGGATATGGATCGTTCACTTGAATTTTATGAACAGGTACTGGGAATGACATTGCGTCACAGGGAGTGGCTCAATGAGGATGTAGAGCTTGCTTTTCTATACTATCCTAAGCAGCAATCTAGTCTTTCCGAGGCGGAGATTGAGCTTGTATATGAAAAAGGTGTGGATGTTCATCAATTAGGTGAAGGGCTAGTGAACCATTTGGCCTTTCGGGTGGAGGACATCTCTGAGACCATGGGGCAATTAAGGGAGCTTGGTATAGTCTTTGATGAAGAAGAACCTATTCGAGTCTTAGGAAACGTTAAGATTGCCTTTTTTAGTGGTCCCGATGGAGAGATTTTAGAGCTGGTGGAGAGGTAATGCAACATAAGAAAAGTAACATAAGGTGCAGAAGCTTAATCATACTCTTTAGCCTGTTGAGCAGTCAACAGGCTATTCATTTAAGAGAACATCATCTTTAGTTGAGTTCATTGACTGAGTTCATAAAACCGATGAATAAAACCGATGATTTATGCAGTACGTTTCTTTCTATATATATATCCTGTCTTCGCCTCATAAAATAGAAGGAGCAGGAAGAAAATTCTATGAAGAGGGCTAGGACCCATCTCCTTTCGAGATGGGTCTACATTCTCTGCACAAGGGTGGCAATACCTTGCCCCACCCCTATACACATAGCGGCTAGACCGATATTGACCTTTTTTCTGTTCATTTCGTATAGTAGTGTCGTTAGAATACGTGCTCCACTAGCACCAAGTGGATGTCCCAAAGCAATCGCACCACCATTCACATTTACCGTTTCTGGACGCAGTCCCAGTTGACGTATACACGCCAAAGACTGGGAGGCAAACGCTTCATTAAGCTCTGTAAGATCAATATCTGCAACGGTTAATCCTGTGCGCTTCAAAAGCTTGTTGGTAGCGGTCACTGGACCTATACCCATTATATCTGGTTCTACTCCAGCAACCGCCGTACCGAGAACTTTAGCCATAGGCTGTACACCTAGCTCCCTTGCTTTCTCCTCACTCATAAGAAGAACGGCGCTAGCTCCATCATTTACACCAGACGCATTTCCTGCTGTAATCGTCCCTCCTCCAAATAGAGGTTTAAGACTCGCTAGCTTATCTAAAGATGTGTCTGGTCGTGGATGCTCATCCTGGTCCACGACAATTACGTTACCTTTACGATCCGTTATCGTTACAGGTACGATCTCCTCTTTAAAGGCATCTGCCGCCACAGCTTTACTATAGCGTTGCTGGCTTTCGTAAGCGAAGGCATCCTGCTCCTCACGCGTAATGCTAAAGCGTCTAGCTACCTCCTCTGCCGTTTCAGGCATTGAAAGGGTTCCGTATTCTTTGCCCAGCTGCTTATTGATAAAGCGCCAGCCGATGGTGGTATCGAACATTTCCAAATTACCGCGGGGGAAATCTGTTTCCGCCTTGCCCATCACATACGGTGCCCTTGTCATGCTTTCCGTTCCCCCTGCGATGTAAATATCTCCTTCCCCGACAGCAATTCCACGAGCAGCAAAGCTAATCGCATCGAGACCAGAACCACACAGCCTGTTTACCGTTGTTCCTCCAATCTCCTGTGGAAGTCCAGCTAGAAGAAGGGACATTCTGGCGACGTTTCGATTATCCTCCCCTGCTTGATTGGCACAGCCCAAAATAACATCCTCAATGTCTGACACAGGTACATCTGGATTTCGATTCATCAACGCTTTAAGCACTAGGGCTCCCAAATCATCTGGTCTAACACCTTTAAGCGCACCCTTATAGCGACCAATCGGTGTTCTGACCGCATCTACAATCACAACGTCTCTTTTTTTACTCATCTTCTTCATCTATTATTCACCTATAAAGCCCGGTTTTCTCTTTTCAAAGAAAGCCCGTGTCCCTTCCTGCTTGTCCTTGGTCCCAAACAAAATGGCCTGTAACGATTTTTCTAAGGCCAGCCCTGCAGGCAGGTCAGTCGTTACGCTTTCATTCAAGGCGATTTTAGCCATTTGAATGGTGATTGGAGGCTTACTGGCAATTTTTCGAGCAAGCTCATAGGCCCTTTCCTTAAGCTCCTCATGAGGCACAACATGATTGACAAGACCGATCCGGTGAGCCTCCTGTGCATGAATGATCTCCCCTGTAAGGATGAGTTCCTTTGCTTTCGGTAAGCCGACTAGCTTTGGTAATTGCTGGGTTCCTCCCCCTGCTGGTAAAATACCTAGATTGACCTCAGGCTGCCCCATTTTAGCTCGATCGCTAGCGATTCGCAGATCACAAGCCAGCATCAGCTCACAGCCGCCACCCAGCGCAAAGCCGTTGACGATAGCGATGACAGGCTTACTTGAACGATACAAATCCAGGAGGACATCTTGAACAGCCACATCCCCGTAAATATCCAAAGGCTTTCGATCACGTATCCAAGCAATATCTGCCCCAGCTACAAACGCCTCATCACCCGCCCCGGTTATCATAATCACCCGGACTTCCGGCAGCTGATTCAGCCTTTTCACTGCTGCCCCAAGCTCCGCCCAGCTTTCAGGGTTCATAGCGTTGCGCACCTCGGGACGATTGATCGTAATCAAGGCAATATGCTGCTCGATCTCAATAAACAAATGTGTAAAGTCCTTCTGATATTCTCCCTTGGCCATCATATCTCCACCCCTTTTCTATTCCGATGTGTAGTCATAGACGCCTTTCCCTGTCTTTTTACCCAGCCTGCCCGCCTTCACATACTTCACTAATAAGGGAGAGGGTCTGAAGCGTTCACCAAGGGTTTGATGGAGGTATTGCAGGTTTTTTAGCCTTGTGTCTAAGCCCACCATATCTCCCAATTTAAACGGCCCCATAGGATAATTCAAGCCAAGCTCAATCGCCTTGTCGATTTCCTCCGGTGTACCGACCCCCTCCATTAACATATGAAATGCCTCATTCCCCACCAAACTGCTTATGCGGCTGGTCACAAAGCCCGGAAATTCATTGATTAATACGGCTTCCTTGTTCATCCTCTTGACGACTTCCTTAACTTGTTCTGTTGTCTCATCGGAAGTTTCTAAGCCCCTAATGATTTCAACCAACTTCATCTTCGGAACAGGATTAAAAAAGTGCATGGCTATGACCTGATTTGGTCGTGCCGTATATGAGCCTATCTCCGTTGGGCTCATTGTTGATGTGTTTGTAGCCAGTATGGTTTTGGGGGAAGTAAGTTGATCCAGCCTTTCAAACACCGATTTTTTAATACCTATATCCTCAGGGACCGCTTCGATCACCAAATTGACATCTTTGGCCGCTACAGCAAGATCCGTCATATACGAAATGCTATGTTGTGCTGCATCTGCTTCCCCTTGAGACAACTTTCCTCTCACTACCCCTGTAGCTAGATCTTTCTGTATATGCTGAGCTGCGGTATTTAACGCCTCCTCGGAGACATCTTGAACATAGACCTGAAAGCCTCCTACAGCCGCAGCATACGCAATTCCTCTGCCCATAATTCCTGAGCCTACTACCAGTATTTTCTCTATCCTCATATTCCTCCACTCCCTCTCCTAAGATGCTGAAACATTCAATACGACTTTTCCAACATGGTCTCCTTGCTCCAACGTAGCCTGTGCTTCCTGAGCATCATGTAACGGGAACTCTTTATAAATGTAAGGAAGCGCCTGTGGATGCTGCTTCAAAAACTGAACAACCTCCATAAAATCCTGATGATCCCCCATCCAAGACCCAAAAATGCTCAGCTGCTTTCCAAAAATATACCGCAGGTCAGTTTCTACTTTTGGACCTGAGGTAATGCCACAGAAAGCTAGCCTGCCTCCTTTGGTCAGCATTTTCAGACTAATGTTCCACGTCTGCTTTCCTACATGATCAAGGACTAGGTCTACCCCTCTTTTATGTGTAAGCTGCTTGATTTCTTCTAACAGATCTTCCGAACGGATGATGATGTCACCTGTGAACCCCTGCTCCTGTAAAAAGGTCGCTTTATTCTTAGAACCCACAATACCAATCACTTTCGCTCCGAACGCCTGAGCAATCGACAACGCCGCGTACCCTAATCCTCCACTAGCTCCCCAGATAACAACCGCATCGATAGGCTTCAGTTGTCCTTTAGTTACCAGAGCATTCCACGCTGTTACATAAGAGACAGGAACACCAGCCCACAGCTTCAGCTGATCAGCAGGTATGGGCAGCGCACACTGCTCCTCTACCGTTACATACTCGGCATATCCACCATCCAGATGATAGCCTCTTATTTGAAACTCTGGGCACATCGTCTCCCTGCCTGCAATACACGCAGGGCAAAGTCCACAGCCCTGCCCAGGATAAAGCAGGACCGCTTCACCTACTTGGATTTTACGAACACCTTGCCCTACCTCTTGTACGATCCCCACCACGTCACTCCCTGGGATTCGGGGCAGTGTCAGCTTATCCCCAGTCCCGCCTTTTCTGAGCCAAATGTCCAAATGGTTTAGCCCACAATACGCTGTTTGTACTCGAATCTGATGGGGGGCTAGCTCTGGTAGCGGTGTATGCTCTCGGAACCGCAGCTCTTCTATAGAGCCATGATGCTCTACAACAATGGCTTTCATTTTTTCAGGACCTCCTCCTTCTTGCGAATTCATATCTACGCTCTTTTTTTGTGGCCTGCGCTAACCTTTTTGTTACCTACAATTCTCTCCTATCCTCAAAGCGCTTTAGCTTCGCTCTTACTCCATGACCTGTTAATTCGCGCAAGGAGCCGGGGGAGTAAATCTCCACATTGATTTGCACGCCTACTCTCGCTTTAAGGAGCTTCGCTACATCCTGCTGAAGCTGGTAGAAATCCGAGCTTTCCGATTTGCTCTCCACCATAATCGTCATTTCATCCCTCTCTGGCTTATTCTCCGGCTTCACACTTTCCACGTAACAAAAGTATTCTCCATTCACTCTAGGCTCCTCTAGAATGATCTTTCCACATGCTTCAGGCCACACATTAATGCCCCTTAGCTTCACCATCGTGTCACTACGCCCTTGGAAATAGTGAATGCGGCGGTGCCAGCTCCCACAGGAGCATTGCTCGTAGTCGTACATCGCTGAAATATCCTGAATGTTATACCTGATTTGCTGTGTCCCCGTCTTATATAAAGCGGTGATTACCAGGTTTCCGCGATGACCTGGCGGAACAGGCTGGCCCGTTTCAAAATCGACAATCTCCACGATGAAAGCGTCTTCAAAAATATGCAGCCCTTGACCTGCCGAACACTCAGCCGCCACATACTGAACCTCATGAAAAGCGTAGGAGTCATAGACAGGACAACCATAGGCCTCTTTCACTGGAGCCGTATTACCAAAAGCGGACAGTGTGTTGATGTTGAAGTCATGCTTGATGTCATAGCCCATTTTCTGTGCTGTGTCGGCAATATGCAACAAATAGTCTGAGGTAGCTAAAATGGACGTTACGCCGAACGTTTTAAGAAACTCAATTTGCTTTTCCGTAGGAGTTACATTCCCTGTGCCTGTTGTCACCGCTGTGCAGCCTAACCAATGCCAAAGGCCATGATCCATGATCCACGCGGCGTTATGAGTAGAGTAAGCCCATGAATTCATCACCACATCTCCAGGTCTAATACCATGCAAATAAAATGTCCGGGCACTTAAAATAGCTCCTACCTCCCGGTCCCATTGGGAGTAAATCGTTGGGCGTGGCGCTCCCGTTGTTCCACCGCTCGTGTAAAAACGTAGAGGCGTATGCTTCCCGTCTTCAAAATGGTACGATTGATAGTCTCCAAACGGAGGTTTTCTATCAATGCTCTCCCTAATATCGTCAATCGTGTACATTGGAATTTTATTCATATCGTCTAGACTCTTTACGTCATCAGGGTGAAAATCATGCTTCTGCCACAGCTTTTGGAAAAAAGGTATCTGTGCTCCCCTAGCTAAGGTTTCTTTGAGTCTGTGTAGCTGGACTCTAGCAATCTTATCTCGCTCCCATTTCCACGTTCCTTCTATAAATTCCAAAGGGGGCTCATACTCCCTGACGAGCTTTTCGAAATCAATAGAATTATAGTAATAGGGTATGGTCATACTTGTTACCCTCCTTTCTTTGCCTTTCTATCATAGGTGGGATAAACACGATCCCTCTTATGATCGTTGTCTAAACCCTTTGCTCCAACCATTTTTCAACACTTTAATACTGTAAAAGTAGGCTATAGCGGCAAGAACAGCAACCCAAGTATCCAGATGATCCCGATGGCCACAAGAATAGGGAGACAATATCCTAAAAAGTCTCGTACAGTTAACCTAGTGCCCTGGGCTAAGATTGGGAAATATAATAAAGCCCAGAATGGCTGGATCATATTCGTCCACAAATCTCCGTACGTAATCGCCATGACTGCCCTGGGAATCTCTACGCCTAACGTTTCCGCAGCAGGAATTAAGAAAATAGCTGTCGCTTGAAATTGTGCTCCAGCAGATGGAATAAACAGGTTCAAAATTCCCGTAAAAAGAAAGGTAATAATAGGGTATGTTGCCGCTGTAGCAAAGCTAACCATATATTCCGTAAATGTCGCGGCTACACCTGAGCCTACTAATATACCAGCAATCCCTCCATATAGCGGAAACTGCATTCCAATCGAAGCCGTTCCTACTAAATTACTGGCAAAGGATTTCGCATACGTCATCGCATCCTTCTGTAGCAGCATTCCTCCAACTAACGCAATAATCGCTACTGTGTTTAGATTTAGAGCATTTAAGCCTTGATTAATGAATAGATACACTAGGTAGATTAGACCTGCAGCCCCAATCAGCCACAATAAGGGCCTGAAGGAATTAACCTTCTCTGCAAACGTCTTTGGCTTTTCTTCAACGGCTGCTGTCACTGCTGTTTCCTGATAGCCTTCAATAGCTAAATCCTGAAATGTAACGATTTCTTTTTTGTTTTTTGCAATAAAATAGTAAATGAGCGTTGTTGTAATCACTATGGCAGCTACTGATACTAGATTTAAAGTGGAAAAAGTAGTTTGCTCTAGCCCAATCACTCCCCCAAGAATCTCTGTTATGTTACCTTCTGTCGCCACAGTCAGCGGAATCGTTCCTGAAATTCCTGTTAAAGAAATAGTAAAGGAGGAATACGCTATCGCTGAAATCAAACGATAATCGATCCCTTGAATCTGCTTGGCCACTGAGCGAGCAAAAATCGCTGTCACAATCGGTCCGAAGTACCATCCAATGAAAGAGGTCACTGCCCCGAGGATACCGGTCCACATATACGCTGACATCGGTGTTTTGACGATTCTTGACACGGCTCTTATAAACCTTTGCACGACAGGCGTGTCCACGATAACCAGAGCTGCAGCATACGTAAACATCAGCTGGAACGCAAAAGTGAAAAGAGATGGAATGCCCTCAAACCAATGCCCTAGTACCTCAATTGGAGTGGTTGGGGTGAAGGCCATAGCCATGACCATCGCTAAAATAGTTAAGATTAACGCTAGGATATAAGCATCCGGAAAATACCTACTATACCAGTTGGCGACTGCCTCAGAACGAGATAGTTTCATCATTTATCCTCCTCGTATACTCATTAGAAAAACCTTGGCTTATCGCCAAATCTCATGACGAAAGCCTTAGTTTTTCTCATACTATCTACTAATAAACTTATAGTTTCAGATAGTATAATAAAGCGCTTGTATACATTGAGCAGCTACCGTAATGGTTAACTTGGATGCAGCTGGAAGTTGCTCTTGTTTCTTTATTAGACCTCTCTATTAAATTTTTTTAATAAATCACTCTAGTCACATCACTGATTACAGCATTCAAATGTTAAGTCCTGTTGAGAAGCCAGCTTATTTTTTCAACGGCGCCCCACAGACTCCACAATGATTAAAATACTCTGGAATGTCCTTTGTTCCACAAGCTTCACAGTCGAGCATCGGAGCACCCCATAAATGCTCGGAGGAGCCACCGCTTGCTGCACGCTCACGAAGCATTGCATAATCAGGCTTCCTTTTTTCGCTGAATGCTCTCATGCCCTCATAAGTTTCAAACGCTCCTGTGTGCACAGTTAGCCAATCACGAGCATGTCCAACGGTCAGATTAAAGGAAATGTTGCGCCAGAAATTCGTTTGCTCCTTCGTGTAACGAACACACTCTGGAAGCTTATTCAACAGTTTCTGGGCCATATTATCCACTGCATCATCCAACTGGCTCAAAGGGACAACCTCGTTCACCAAGCCCCACTCCAACGCCTTGTCTGGGCTAATCTCTTCGTTCAACCACAGGATTTCACGAGCTCTGCGATCTCCTACGATAAGGGGTAGCCACTGAGTAGCTCCACCAGCCGCAACGCTACCGTGGGAGTTCCCAACCTGTCTGATATAGCCATGGTCCGCCATGATCGCTAGATCACAGTTGATGTTAAACTCGTTTCCTCCCCCAACTGTGATCCCATTTAATCTAGCAATTGTTGGCTTACCGATATTTTTCAGCTTTTCATGTGCTTCAATAAAAGCTCCCATCCACTTCCAATAGTTTCTGGGTCTGTCCATAATCACTTCATTTTGTTCCTTCATATCTGCACCTGTACAGAATGCCTTGTCTCCAGCTCCAGTTAGAACAACCACCCCGACCTCATCATCCCAGGAAGCTAATTCAAACGCTCTAGTCATTTCTCTTAGCGTTTGGAAATTTAAGCAGTTATGCACCTTCGGACGATTGATGGTGACTGTAGCCACCATGTTCTTTTTCTCGTATTTGACCAGCTCAAATGGCACGTCCTCCGGTTGCTGTGGGTGTAGAAAATGATCCATGATATCTCCTCCTAGATATTTTTTAAGCGCTTACATTTTTATTAATGCAAGTATTATGCCAATTTCATAAATTGTTTGTTTTCCATCCTTTTTGAAGCGTCTTCGTGCTTGTTATCTCGCTAATTCTCGTATCTCATTTAACAGCAGTCCATACTAACCCTATTTTGTTCCAGCTCCAACTTGATTAGTGGCATATGATTACTTTTTAAACACAGCCTGTTCACATATTGAACACAAGCTAGGGAAACACGTGTTGAATCGTACCTTTTTGATCTACATCAAACCATGATGTCTAATTCCTTTAGTTTTTTCCATAATGTGGTTCGGCTTATGCCCAGCCGTTCAGAAAGGAGCTGTTTGTTTCCGTTGCACTGCTCATATAGCTGCAGGATCACCTGATTCTCAATGTCCTTTAGGCTCCCAAGTTCAACACTAAGATTGTTGCCCGTTACGTTCATCCTTTGATCCTGAAAGATGATTTGTTTAAATTTATCATGGGGGATCGTCTCTCCATAGGCGACCATTCTTTCTACGACGTTCTCTAGTTCACGAACGTTACCTGGCCAATCATGGGTTTCTAGAATGTAAGCCAGCTGCTGATCAATTTGAATAAAATCAATGTTACGCTTGGATAGCATCTCCTGAACCAGTGGGACGATGTCCTCTTTTCTATCTCGTAGCGGCGGGGTTTTAATCTGGAGGATATTTAGTCTGTAATACAGGTCCTGACGAAAACTATTTTTTTCCGCACCTTCTCGCAAATTCTTATTCGTAGCAGAAACAATACGCACATTGACAGGGATAATTTTCTCCCCACCAATTCTCATCACCTCCTGTTCCTGAAGCACACGTAAAAGTCTGGCCTGCAAGCTAAGAGGCAAATCACCAATCTCATCTAAAAACAGAGTGCCTTCATGAGCCATTTCGAATAAGCCTGGCTTTCCACCTTTTTTAGCTCCAGTAAACGCTCCCTCCTCATAGCCAAACAGCTCGCTTTCCAATAGGTTCTCCGGTAGGGCAGCACAGTTAATAGCGATAAATGGGCCGTTCTTCCTACTGCTCGCATTGTGGATGCTCTGAGCCAGTAGCTCTTTACCTGTTCCACTCTCACCATGAATTAAAATAGTACTATCCGCCCGGCTGTATTTTTGCGCTAGCTCAATCGTATCCTTCATCTGTTCACTTTCGTAAACGATATCTTCAAACGTGTATTTGGCATAAAAGCGACGAGTGTGCAGCTCACTTCTAAGCTGAGAGTCAATTTGCAGGACCTTGGTTGTTTCCTGAAACGTTATGACTAGGCTTTGTGGACTGTTTTTTATGGGAATGCGGTTCACCATATACTTGTTTTTGCCGTACGTAATTACTTTTTTGGTCGATGCTTTACCGTCTCCGAGCATTTTTTTAAGAAACGGGTAGTTGAACTTAGATAGCTCCTTGCCAATCACGTCCTTGCTTTTAATGCTCGAGATGCTACTGGCCACCTCATTAAAGACACTAACTTTCCCTTCTCTATCCGTAGCAATAACGCCATCAAAGGCGTAGGAAATAATCGTTTCTAAATGCTTCTGTCTCAGTTTCTCCTTTTCATATAAAACAACGGTCTCCATCGCTCTGTGTAGGGCTTCGCTAATGACCTCGTACGAGGAATGAATGACAAAGGATTGAACGCCCTGGCTCAGCGCATTCCGTGCTAGGCATTCTGCTGTTCCCACAATCACTGGCTTAGAGTCACTGGTCAAGGCAATCTGTTCAATGTGTCTGTTGATCCCTTTTTCATTTTCATACTGCTTAAGAGCAATGCTAAGTTCCTGTGTCTCACTGATGAAGGATAGGTCGTATTTTCTTTCATTTTCCAAATGGTCAATAAAGACAATTTGATCGGAATAATGCTTCGCCAGTTGACATGCCTTTAGAATATCAAAGTTGGTCACATTGATCTTAATGACGGGAACGCTTACTTTTTTCTCAATTAAATCCGCTGTCGGACCCCTCGCTACAATAATGTTAACGTGGTCTTCTTTAATTAATTTGTTAGCGTAGTACAGTCCTCTCTGCAGAGCCCCTTCCCTTACCGTTACAGGCATTTTGATCTGAGAAGCGATCTTCTTAATGGATTCGGTAAAATGCGGATAGGGTGAGATTACACCGATTTTGTACATAACAGTATCCCCTTTCTTGCTAATTTGGTAGAGATATAGATGAGCTTAGATTGGCTCCATCTATCGTCATTGTACAATGATCCTTGCAAGCAATGTCGAACTTTGTCGTTTTTGTATAATTAAAAATGTGCCACTTGATTCCTTTAGCCCCTATTGTTCTCAGAAAGCAAGAAATACCCCCATTTGGTACTAAATCACGGGGACTTACATCCTACTCATATTCTTGTTGATGCTAGCCTAGTTGAAGGATAAGTCATTTTATTTAGTATAGAGTCAAGTCTTAGTAATCTGTTACACTAAACATGTAACCAAATATGTACCACTTCCTGTACGTTTCAACGGAACATTTAGACCGACTGCACTGAAAGGAGGTTTTTATATGATTTATCAGTTTAAAATTACTTTAGAAGACCAATCACCCCCTGTTTGGAGAAGGGTTCTCATTGATGCTGGTTCAACCTTCTATGATCTTCATCTCCTCATTCAAGTAGCTATGGGGTGGACGGATACGCATTTGCATGTTTTTAGATTTGCACTAGATCATGAGGAGGTGCTTAAGGAATTAAATGCAGTAAGAGGATTAGACGATGCTAATAAACAACTGTTGATGAGTTCCCTCAAACCCTATGAATTTATTGGTGACCCAGAGGCAAATGACGGATTCGATGAATTAAATGAAGATTTAAATGAACATGATGAATTCCTAAGCGATTGGTTTTTTGAGAAAGGTAACAGCTGCCTCTACACGTATGACTTTGGAGACGACTGGCAGCACCACATTGTGCTAGAAAAAATTCTAGGGCCTGTTCAAGGACAAGTTTATCCTTATTGTTTGAATGCTAAAGGCGCCTTTATTGCTGAAGATTCTCGTGGTCAGGATATTGAGCCAGAGTGGATTACCGATGAAAAGAAGGCTGTCAAAGAGATCAATGATAAACTAGGTAAAGTGTTTGAGGAGGAATGGGAGATCTGGAAGAATAACTCCCAAGGTGATTTTGTCTCCCAAGCTACTACCGAGGAATGGAAAAAACTATTTGAGCTCGTCAATACGTACAAAAAGGCAAAGCCTTGGGAATGGCTTGAGGATTCTCATATTATTGTCATACAGGATCCTGTCACAAACGATTACATGTACTGCTCCGTATTGGGTTGCGGAGGGGAAGAGTTTGGCTTAGCTATGTATATAGGTGATGCTGGACTAAGTGCCTTAGCCTCGACCTTGTTCCCTGACCCTTCTGGTCAGTTAGATTCATTTCAGCGAATGATTCAAATCCAGAGAAGCCTGCTTGTTTCATTTAGCGATCGCGATGAAATAGAGAAAGAGGATTATGATCTGATCAAAGAAGCAGGATTTAGTTACCGTGGTAAAAAGCAGTGGCCCATGTTCCGAAGCTTTGCTCCTGGCTATTATCCTTGGACCATAGATCAGGAGGAGGTACGTCTTCTCATTAGACTACTCCCTGAAATTATGAGAACCTGTCAAGAGATTTATGATAGACCTCAGCTCCTCATGGGTATCCCGACAAATCACTTCTTTGCCCGTGTTTTGAAAGGTCATGGAGGGGGCAAAGATACCATAAATAGTGAAGCGGAAGCTGGAATAAACAATGTACAGTGGACGAACAGCCTAATACCCTTTAATATTCCACTTGCACAAGTGAACCCTACACCAATGTTTGATGTGAATGAACAGGCTGAAATGGACGAGCTCCTTTTACAGAGATTAAAAAATGAGCTTGATAAAACAAAAACGGTCTTGGAGTTCAATCTTTTTGATGCTCCGACCCCTATACAAGAGAGTCCACAGCAACGTCCCTATTATCCTTTGATTAGTCTATGGGTAGATAAACAAACCGGAACAATCATTCATATGGATGTACTAACACGTAAGTCATTAAATCAGTTGTTTTACAACTCTTTTGTAGAATTGCTTCAAAATCTGGGCTGGAAGCCACATCGCATCCAGGTGAGTGATCAAGCCGTGTATAGCCTACTGCTCCCTCTAACAAAAACACTAGGCATTTACTTAGATCAACTTCATGAACTACCTGCACTAGAAGATGCCCAAGACGCCATACTTGAAGAGTATTTTCATTCATTTTAACGGGCTTTTTATATAAAAATTTGCACCGTGTGCAACCGACCGCCATCATGCAGTGCAACACCGTGTGCTGGGAGCTGCATACGGTGCGAAACCCTGCACGCGGTGTTGTTTCTGTACCTACATCTGACGAGGCTACCGAGAAAAGCATGGCTCAAGCAAGTTGAGAAAATGGCAAACAGAGCTTAAGACTAACCACCAGTGAGCAAGTTATGAAGCGACTCCAAATTGTTATACATAGCTACAGTTGGGGTATCATTCATGCTACTGGTGGTTTTTTTAAATCTCTATTTCAAATTACTCTATTTCAAATTAATTACTTCTTCTTCTCCTTAATTCCCAAATTAAATTCCCAAATTCCACAGCGCGGGGCTACCTCCTGAAGCGGCTAAAGCCCCTGCCTTTAAAGCGTCGAGAACCTCTTCCTTTTCACGGATAAGCCCCCCTGCAATAAGCGGAATATCCGTTTTCTCTGTCATTTCATAAATGATTTTTGGCAGAATTCCCGGTAAAACCTCTACAGCATCTGGCCTGCAGGAGTTGACCATTTCTAGCCCTTTTTCTAAGGCACTCTGATCTATAAGAAAGATCCGTTGGATAGTGAGTAGTCCTTCTTCCTTCGCTACTTTAATGAGATGGTTTTTGGTGGTGATAATTCCGTCAGGCTTCCATTCCCTAGCGATAAAGCTAATCGCACTCTTATCATTAGAGATTCCATGGATAAAATCTAAATGAAGAAAAACATGCATCCCTGCCTGCTTTAGCTTTTGTATATTTGTTTTCGTGGTCATCAGATCCCCAGTTAATAAAAAGGCAATGTTTGGTTCGCTTTGGACAGCCTCATCAATTAGCTTGGGGTCTTTAATTGAGGCAATGACTTGTGATTGGACCATATCTACTAATGGAAGCTTCATCCGGTACCACTCCTATTTGTTTATTCCAACACTTTTCACATACAACCCTGTACTTTATCCTTTTTCCTTGTACCCATACATTTCTTTTTCTCTCTTAAAGTATAGCTCACTTTCACACAGATGGTTTATTAATTTTTCTGATAGGTTGTAATAGGTCGGAAATGGAGGTAAATACATACGTCGGCTGAATACCGGATCTCAGGATGTCCTCCTGCTTTGTCACCCCCGTAAGCACAAGAGCTGTATCCATACCAGAGTGTGCCCCCATTAAGATATCTGTTTCAAGGCGATCTCCTATCATCAAACAGGCTGTTTCCTCCACACCAAGAACCTGTGTAGCGACCTGTAAGGTATATACAGAAGGCTTTCCAATAATGAAGTCGATACCTTTCCCAGTTGCCCCTTCAAGAGCCCCAATCATACTGCCACAATCCGGAATTTCTCCACCAGGTATGGGGCAGGTTCGATCTGGGTTCGTCGCAATGGTCAAAGCCCCGTGCCTAACGGCCTGATAAGCAAAATCGATATGCTCGTATCGAAAGCTTCTGTCCCATGAAACAATGACCACTTTGGTCTCTTGCGGAGTTTGAGCTAAATGGAACCCGCTTTGCCTAAACTCTTCTTTAATGAGATCCTCTCCAATGATATATAAGGGAAGCTGATCTAGCTTCTTCTCACGTAAATACTGCATCGTGGTGTATGTAGGACTGAGCACCTGCTCCTCAGTAATGTTCATCCCAAAGTGATTTAGTTTTTCTACATACTTCTGGCGTGACTCAATCGTTTTATTCGTTAAAAAAAGAATCTTCTTGCCCTGCTTTTGTAGGGCTTGAACCACCTCTAAGGCTCCTGCAATCACCGTTTCCCCTAAATAAATCGTGCCATCTAAATCAAAAATATAGGCTTTATACTTTTGTAGCAATGATCCCTCATCCCCCTGTTCTTTTCAAAATAAGTAAAGCTTCTATCAAAGAGATTGCCTAGTCTCTCTTTACATGTAAAAGATCCCTACCCTCACCTCAAATAAGCTTGAGGTTCATGAGTAGGGATCTCCATTTCTCTTCCCGATACATAACTCAAATCATGTGTGCCTAATGGTTAGCGTAAACGAAGCTGTAAACCATCATAGCCTATCGTGCATTTTTGCTGAATCATAGCAGGCATTGCCTCTACCGTCTTTTCATATGGCTGTTCGTCATCTAGATGAACCAGAACTAATTGACCCACCTTTTCCTTTACATTATAAGCCTCTACAACCTCAGTTAAGCTAGAGTGGTTATCCAAGTGCTCATCGGCTGACGTTGCTTCATGAATCAGGAGATCTATCCATTCATACTGCTTAATCTGCTCGTTAATCATCGTGTCAGCAGAGTAAACCGTTACGTGTCCATCCAAACGGAACTCCAATCCTGCTGTTGGTGCGGAATGTATAGCTGGGATTGTTTTTACCTCTAAGCCAGTAGAAGCGCTCCAAGAAATATGTTCCCTTTGTCCAGCATCATAGGTCTGAATATCAATTTCAAATTGTATGGGCCATTCTTTAACCTGCATAACGTCAAGATACTGCTCCAAACGCTTTTGATCAGTCTTAGAGCAATAAATGGTCAATTTTTTCCTTCTACCCTCTAGCCACATTCCCCATAGCAAAGAAGGTAGTCCAAAGATATGATCAATATGAAAATGAGTGAAGAAGACAGCGTCTATTTTCGCTTGAGGAACATCAAACTGCTTTAAACGCCTCAAGGGATTACCGCCCACATCTATCATCATAGCATGCTCCTCATGCTCAACTAGTAGATACGTATTTTCCCGATCCTTTCCTGCCACAGCGTTACCTGTTCCTAGCAATGTAATATCCATACGATCACCTCCATTCCCTTTCTGACTTTCATGCGTAATTTTCAATTAGCAAGCTTCGACATCTTGGTCTATTCTCTACTTTATCCCCGAGTGCATAAAGCTAGTCACAAACTGACGTTGAAAAATAAGGAAGGCTAGTAGCACCGGAAAAATAACCATAATGGTGGCCGCTGTTACCGTCCCCCATTGGGCACCCGTTTCATAGGATTGAGCGAACAATGCCATCCCTACCGTTAACGGACGACTATTCACTGTATCTGTAACAATTAATGGCCACATAAAATTGCTCCAATGTGTACTGATTGATACTAAAGCAAAGGCAATATACGTTGGCTTTGCGGCCGGGATATACACATGCCACAGCGTCTGCCACCAGCGACAGCCGTCGATTCGAGCTGCCTCCTCCAAATCATAAGGGACCTGCTTAAATGTTTGACGTAAAAGAAAGACACCAAAAGCAGAAGCCCAGTACGGAAGCATAACAGCTAGCTTCGTATCGACCAAGCCTAGCTGCTGCATGATCGTATAGTTAGGGAAAATAAGAATATCCGGTGGAATCATTAGCTGAGTGAGAAAGATAATAAAGATCACATTTTTACCCCAAAAGTTCACACGAGCAAACGCATAGGACGCAAGTGTAATGGTAAAAAGCTGCACAAGTAAAATCCCAAGCACGATCACAAGCGTATTGTAATAGTAAGTTAAGAATGGAGCCGAGTTCCAAGCATTAATATAGTTTTCAAAGGTAGGATTTGCCGTCCAAAAAGGGTTAACCCTCTGGGTAATCTCCCTAGATGGGGTTAATGAAGTAACAATTGTCCATATTAGAGGGACAGCAAACACAACGGCAAGCAGAACAACAACCATTCTATTTATCCATTTATTCATCAGCTTTCCCTCCTAATAATGGATTCGTTTATCTATAAACACGTAATTCACAATCGCTACAACTAATAGAATAACGAGTAAAATAACGGTTAATGCAGCCGCTTTCCCCATATCCCAAAAGCTGAACGCTGTTTCATAGATATAATAGAGTAATAGATTACTAGCATTATCTGGTCCACCCTTAGTCATGATGTATAAATGATCCACCATCTTAAAGGAATTGGTAAAAGCGATGATCAATACAAACAAAGTGGTCGGCATCAATAACGGAAAGGTGATATGTCTGAAAATCTGAAAGGGCTTGGCTCCTTCAAGCTTCGCTGCTTCATACACATCCGAAGGGAGGTTTTGCAGCCCGGCAAGGTAAAAAATCATAAAGAAGCCAGCCTCCTTCCAAACCATCATCACAATCATAGAAAACATGACCCATGCAGGGTCGCCTAACCAATTCACACCCGAGACGT
The DNA here is from genome assembly GCF_030813115.1 of Bacillus horti. Taxonomy (NCBI): domain Bacteria; kingdom Bacillati; phylum Bacillota; class Bacilli; order Caryophanales; family Bacillaceae; genus Caldalkalibacillus; species Caldalkalibacillus horti. The sequence continues at coordinate 153,082 of NZ_JAUSTY010000008.1, forward strand.
TTGCTAGCTGCAGGAATTTATCCAACAGCCCATATTGAGGTGTGTAAATAAACAACCAGATGTTAGCAATAGCAATCATAGGAATAATCGTTGGGTAGAAAAAGGAAGTACGTAATAGGCTGTTCACCCTAAGCTTTCCATTAACCCAAATCGCTAAGTACATCGCTAAAAAGATACTTGTCGGCACAGTCCCGATAGCAAAAATCGCATTGTTCCACATAACCTTACGAAAAACATGATCTCCAAACACCGCTTTATATTGAGCCAGACCGACAAAATTAGATTGCACTATACTTGTCTCAAAAAGGCTTAAGTACATCGACTTGATTGCAGGATAAAACGTAAACAATCCTAGAAAAATTAAAGACGGTAACAGTAGCATATAACCAAACATGTTTTCCTTGATCCTACGCTTCAAGCGACTGGTGAATGCTATATTTTGTCGTGCATTCTGCTTCACTGAATTTTTTGTTTTAACTTCCAGCCTTAACACCACCTTTTACCGTATTCAGCACTAAGCTTTCGCTTTCAATTCTCGTATTTCTCCACTTCTTCTGCATCTTAGCTTCTAACTTTTAACTTTTAACTTCTAGATTCAAACCTTTAGCTTCTAACCTTTAGCTTCTAAATCTAACTTTTAGCTTCTTATTTACGTTTCTAATCCTGATAGCTTTTGAGCACCTCATCCGCTTCATTTTGAGCTCGCTTCAATGCTTCCTCAGGTGAAATGCTTCCTGTTAAAGCTGCTTGAAGGGCGTCATTTAAGATTTTTTGTACACGCCCGTTTTCAAAGGTAGAAAGCTCACTATCCGCATACTCAAGCTGATCTAAAGCCACTTTAGCTTCTGGGAATTCATCTACATAACTTTGCAGCTCATCGGTATCATACGCTGATTGTCTAGTCGCCACATAGCCTGTATCCATTGACCATTGAGCTACTCTTGCTGGCTCCGTTAAAAACTCAATAAATTTAACAGCTGCTTCTTTATTTTCATCAGGAATATCTTTAAACATATAGATATTTCCTCCACCCGTAGGTGTACCATGATCCTTTTTAGCTGGTAGGTACGCTACACCAAATTCAAAATCCGCCTCTTCCTTCACTCTGGTCAGGTTTCCTGTTGTGTGAAACATCATTGCTGTATTTCCGCTAATAAAATCAGATGGCACAGTAGCCCACTCAATAATTCCTTGTGGCATAACGTTATGTTTACTTCCTAAATCAACATAAAACTCCAACGCCTCTAGATTCTCTGGTGTGTCAAAATAAACCTCCGTTCCATCAGCAGACATAATGTTCTGTCCTCCGCTTGCTTGAAGGGCTAAAGCTTGGAACATCCAATACTGATAGCCTGTACTTGGAATCTCAAGTCCCCAGCGACCGTTCTCAGTCAGCTGCTCACTGTAGGCTAAGAGCTCGTCCCAGTTTGTAGGAGGCTGCTCTGGATCAAGACCTGCTTCTCTAAAGGCATCCTTGTTGTAATAAAGAACAATCGTACTTCTTTGGAAAGGAATACTCCAAACATCTTCTCCAATTTGAGAGTTAGACATAAACCCTGGAAAGAAATCATTTAAATAGCTTTGCTCGAAGTGTGGATTTAATTTTTCAATAGCATCTAATGAAAGCAAAGTGTGCAAATCTATAGAAAATAGAACTCCTAAGTCAGGAGAGTTATTCCCTTGTACAGCCGTCAAAACCTTTGTCATCGTTTCAGCATAGCTTCCGGCAAAAATAGGGGTGACCTTAATGTCCTCATGCTGCTCGTGAAACTCGGCGACCATATCATCTACGATTTTTGTAATCGGTCCACCCACCGCTACTGGAAAGTAAAATTCAAGCTCAACTTGCCCCGATTGACTACTCGACCCTGTACTGCAGCCAGCTAAAGCTAATGTAAATAGTACTAAGACAATGATTGCTTTTTTCATCATTCATTCCTCCTTAAAAAGTTGCTCATGTAAGCGTTTCCATTCCTGGTTGTCTCTATAAAACCGAATCACATGCCCCCTTTCAAAACCACATAAAGCCCCGATTGCAAAATGGCTGCACAACAAACACATCCATTTCGCACTCAGGGCTTTCTCCTCATCTCTACCCAGATGCTTTTAATCATCCTCATTATATAATTGGCTTAATCTTCTTGCTTTTGATTATAAGTAAGTTTCTCTTAGAATTCAATAGTCTTTGTGTTAATCTCTTGTAAAGAATCATTTAAGGCATTGTTAAGCTTTGTTCAGTAATTATGCCATTGCTCAAGGTCTACAATGAGTAAGCGATCGAGAGGATACGTTGTTGTATATCGGTATTTAGTAGCTCCGGCCTCTGTCATAACATACAATTGATTGCCAATGGTCGTGATCCCTTCTGACATAGGGACAAACACAAGTCTACTATGCTGCTCAGGCTTAGCCTGGCGGTCTAGGAACCACAAAGGAACCTCCTTGCCATTCACCGTAACAGACGTATGCTGTGTTTCACTCAACGGATTATTGTACCTAAATAATGTACTATCGTTCCCGCGGCCATAAGAGGTACTAAGAATAATTTGATCCTCTAAAATAACTGCCCCTTGCACCTTCTCTGTAGTCGAAAAGATCATATCAGGAGTTGCTGATACTCCACTATTTTCCGACCATTGCTCAGGAGTGAGCGAATCTGTTTGCTCATCTAAAACGTATCCAGCCATCCAAGCATAATACAGGTCACCGTCACGGTTAACCAAATGATGGCTACTATCTGTCGGATAGCTTCTAGCTTCGTAGAACTCTCCAACCCACAGCACTCCATCAGCATAAACATTGTAAGCAGCATTCACTGGAACAGGAATGTGCTCTATAAAACGTACCTCTTCATTATCCTCCGCTTCTACCAAATCACTTAGCTTCATTTGATAGAGAAAGGTTTCTGAAGCGACCCACACATGCTCACGGCTCACAGTAATCCCACCAGCATGTCCTGTATATGGGGTACCATCCTCGTTATATAGTACAACCGCTTTAACGAGTTCTTCCGTTGTGGCATCAATAACAGCTATCGTACTTGGACGTTTATCATCTAAATAGTAAATCGCTAAAAGCCAATCATTTTCTGCATCATAGCCTAGGCCTTGCGGGACTAGATCCTGAGCCAGACCAGGGATAACAGGTCCATCTTTACTGATTTCCCAAAGCATACTGTACTTCGGATCTTTAGAATGGATCACTCTTTCTTCTTGAGTGATCAGCTGATGACTTGGTGTCACTGTAACGGCAGTTGATTTTTCTGATACGTTTCCAGACATGTCCTCCGCTGTCAATTCAAAAGTAGTCTCCTGATTTCCTAACAGAGAATAGACTGTAAACTGCTGTTCAGCTGCAGATACTGAAAATTCTAGCTGACCATTTTTATAAATATGATAACGATAAAGGTCTTCTTCAGAGTTCGCTGCCCAGGTTATTTCTGCTTGCCCTGCACTCGCTACAGCTTGTACATGTGCGGGGGCTTGTGGAGCTTCTGTATGCTGCTGCGGACGTGAAGGAACCTGACCTGCTACAACCCAGCCTGGTGTAACTGGCTGATGCCCGGCTAACGTTTCCATGACAATACTACCATCCTGCGGATAACCAAACGTAATAGCTCTTAATTCGGATACATCATCACCTGAATAGTGGGCTTTAACCACTTCTAACCCATTCGGATCAATGACTGTTATCGTTTGATTATTACTATTAACTAAACCACCTATTCCCCCTAAAATTTTCAAACGTTCATCAGGGAGATATTTACTAAAATACGAAGAAAAATAGTAGCTATTAAACGCCTCTAGGGTTAAAGGCTCAATTTCTGCTCTCCGTGTCCAAAAGAGAACCGTATCCCAGGGAGCTATCTTGAAGGAATCAGTAATCTCGACATCCCAGCTACCAGATCGAATACGATAGCCTTGTAAATCTATGAATTCGGCACTATTGTTATACAGCTCTAAATATTCAAAAGCATCATAGCCAGCAAAATTATGAGTGTCTGGCACAGCTTCCGTAATCAAAAGCCTAGGGATTGACACACTCTCTTGCAGAGGTTCAGCGGTAATCGGTTCTGATTTGCTAGATTCATTGCCTACATGATCGTACGCTGTGATAGTAAAGGTGTACTCCCTGCCATTTTCTAGTGGGGCTACAGTCCACCGTTGAACATCCGCTGAAACAGTAGTGAATAATGTGCCATTAATAAAAATCCGATAGCCCTCCAAATCAGGCTCACTATTTGAGGTCCACTCTAAGGTCACATGCCCATTACCCGGATGAGCTGTTAGTCCAGTAGGTACAGCAGGTGCATGCACATCAACGTTCTCTTGGGGAAAGGCTATAACCTCTGCGGTAGCTGGTGACTCATTTCCCTCAGCATCAAGAGACGTGACGCGAAAATGATATTCTTGATGATTAGTGAGGCTATCAACAGTTGCATAGGTTTGTTCAGTAACAGTAATGGACCCCGTTGCTCCAGCTCCCTTATAGTAGACGTTAAAGGCGACAGCCTCGGAATCCTCTGAGTCCCAGGATAAGTCAACAAACTGATTACCAGGTGTTGCTACTAATTGTACTGGCATTTTCGGTCCGGGTACTTGAGCATGAGCTAAGGTACCTGGCGTTGGGATAACGTTGTTGCTTATCTTTGTCATGTTTACTTCAGATCCGTTTGCTTGATAAAGCACACTACGATTTTCAATTCCATCTCTTGTCCCTTCATTAATAAGAGCTGTACTAATCGGTACGCCGTCTGGCCCTGCAATACCGACCTTGCGTAAGGCGGAGTCATGCAAGCCTTGTGCTGAAGTGGTCAGTTCAACCTCAAAAACTTGCTCCGGTATCAAGTAGACTCCATAGTTCGAGTTAAAATCCCACAAAGGCACATGCGGGTAATCAAACTTTTTGAGCCAAAGTACGAGAGCGCTTTTAGCTTTAATGGTCTTATCTGTAATCGTCCATCGATTAGCTGGACTATTCATATTACTGGTAAAGTATTGGAGTTGATAGTTAGTAAGATCAATGTCTTCGGAAGTATTATTAAATATCTCTACATACTCATAGGGCTGTCCCACTCCAGAAGACTGGGGAACAACTTCTGTAATAAGTAAAGCAGGCGTCTGGATTGCGGTTTGTTCAGGTGGTACCTGCTCCCTAATTGAATACAACTCTTGTCCCGCATGTAGCGTCGTTGCGGTCCCTACACTAAACGAAAAAAATGCTTGAAGTACTAATAAGAGTGTTAACAATAAAGCTACTGACCTGTTCGATCTAATCATCCTTTCAACCTCCATTTCTGATTTCTGATGCACTTGAGGATAAAAAAAGGAGCAACCCAAAAGCTCTGCACAATCCTGTGCTAAGCTCGGGTTACTCCGTATCTCTTCCCGTCGCATCGAATGATTCATTTATCATTTTCATTATATACAGAATACATACACTTCTCAATGTTAATATTGTTAATTTATTGTATAGCTTTTGGAATACATCATAGGCTTGTGCTCAGCCGACCGCCATTATGCAGTGCAACACTGTGCGCTGGGAGCCGTTCACGGTGCACTTTGTTCATCTATAGAATTTCCTCAGCTTACCCCTCGCTTAAACCTTATAATGCGCCTGTACATTGTACGGTTACCAGATTTAATAAAATGAGACATTGATGGTGCCCTATTTGCTTCAATGATCCATACATGACCTTGTTGATCCAGTCCTATATCCATTCCAAAAATCCTTTGTCTCGGGTAATAGAGTTGCAATCTTCTAGCTGCCAGTAAAGCTACCCTATGGATTTCCGAAATAATAGAATGAACAGGAAGGCTTCTAATGGAGGACCTACGGATCCCACTTCGAAGAGACAACAGCCTCCCTTTGCTTCTAGAAATATTGGTGACGATGAATCCTTTACCAGCCACCTTGGCTATCTCTCCCGTCACCGTCCAGTTGGAGGATTTTCGTTGGCGTTGCACAATGACCCTGATATCAAATGGACGATTGTCTACGGTAGCTAGGTTAATGCGACGTTGAATAATATATTTCCTTGAGCCTATTTTCCGACTTAGATGAGTATATGCACTTTGCAAATCTTGTACGGTTGTTCTGTTCCTTTCCTTGTGAATTTCATACCTCTCATCCGCCAGTGCCCTTACTCTGTATACACCAGCTCCCCCTCCCCCTGATTCTGGTTTCACGATGACCTCACTATATGTGTTCATAAAGCTTCTGAAGGTATCTTCAGTCAATCTTAGTGTTGGGGGTAGATGGAGCTCTAGATTGGCTGAAGCCTTCATAAACTTATATTTTCCCCATTTATCAGCGCCTCGTTTCATGAGCTATTCTCCTCTCGATGAATATAATTGATGTGCTGTAAATAACGCTCCATCCACCGTAAAAATTCCTCGATATCTCTATATGTTATGTCTCCGATATTCGCGATTCGAAACGTATTTAATTGTTCCCATTTACCGGGGTAAATCGTAAATCCCTTACTATAAAAATAATCATGCATCTCCTTAAAGCTGTATGCTGCACAATCAGGCTCAAGAATGGCTGTCACCAGCTTAGAATGGTGTTCTGCTTCAACAAGATGCTTGAGCCCAAGTCTAGAAATACCCTGGATTAATGTCTCCCATGATTTCGCATACCTTGCGTACCTTGCTTCTAGTCCTTCTTCCCTTAACTCTTCTATCGCTCGCTTGAGCGCGTAAAACGTTTGTACGGGAGGAGTGAAACGCATTTGCTGTGTTTTAGAAAAATAGTCATGTTGAGCATATAGGTTTAAGTAATAATTCCTAGGTTGGTTATTCTTCAGACTGTCTAGCTTGCTTTGATCCGCGATCACAAAGGATATTCCCGCCATTCCTTGCAGGTTCTTATTGGAGCTTGCAGCTAAGTAGCTAATATTCATCTTTTCCATATCAATCGGTACGGCCCCATACGAGCTCATCGCATCCACAATTAAATCGATGTTGTATGACTTGCACATATCTCCAATCGATTGTATATCGTTTAAAAGACCCACCGTCGTCTCATGATGGACAATGGCCAGGTGTGAAATTTTCCGAGGGGAGAGCTGAATCAATGTTTCCAAGGCATGTAGGTCGATGGGAGCGTCACAAGGGCTTTTAAACTCCTCTACATCTAGATCATACACTTGAGCGATTTCACACATTCGCTTCCCATACGCTCCGTTTTGAACAATAAGCACAGTGTCCTGACCAACAACCGAGCTAAGGATCGCCTCCACTGCCGCCGTCCCGGAACCACCGAACAGCACTGTGGTGTAATGTTCGGGGTCACTTACTAGATTGGTCAATTCTATAGAAACAGACTTCATCAAGTGACCAAATGGTGCTTCACGGGGACAAATGTCTGGAACAACCTGTGCCAGCTTTACACTGTCCGTTGTTGTAGCAGGACCAGGGTTAAGTAAGATATTTCTCGTTATGCTTTTCATGTCAACACCACCTTCCCTGTACGTTGCTCTACCAGTAATTTTGTTATAGCAGAGCTTCTTATAGCTCATCTATTATAATGAATCATTTTATAATGCATCATTTATAGTGGATCATTTACAATGGATCATTTACTAGATAAGAAATTCCCTATTATTAATATTTTCACATTTTATTTTCAATTCTAAGACGAAGCATTGAACTGATTCATTCTTTAAGATACAACTGTAATCTCTGTCTGACTTCATAAGGCTTAATTTTTGGACGACCTAATTTTTCCTTATGACCTTTCGCCGTCTTTAAATGGAGAAATGTTAGTCCTTTCGATTGTCTCCATTCTTCTATTCTGTTTTTTAGCTCCGTCAAATTGTGAACGTAGAAGGACTTTGCATATCCACAGGAAGCAGCTGCCTCTACAAATTGAACATTATGTGAAACGGTGCTTTGCCCTCCTGTTGAGTCATGAGCGTTATTATCAAGTAAAACATGCAGCATATTTGGAGGATGATATGTCCCATTGGTCGCTAGACTTCCCATACGCATGATTAAGGAACCATCTCCGTCAATGACGACGACATTCCGATTCGTGCTACGTTGCGCAAGAGATACTCCAAGTCCAAACGAACTGACACATCCCATAGAACCAACCATGTACAAATTGCTAGGACTGTCCTCAATTTCGTACAGCTCACGGCCTGTCATTCCTGTTGTAGCTAGTTGGATAGTATCTTTGTCTTTTAAGGAATTAATGACTGTAAGGGCTTCATGCCTAGAAGGCCGTTGATCCTCTTGCTGCTTCAGGGCTCTGACCTGATTCAGGCTTATATCGATCTCCTGTTTTTTCAAAATCACTTGATCAAACGTCCCCTTTTTGACGACAAAGAAGAAAGACTCGTTTTTTTCAATCCAACTATTGGCCTCCTTCAATTGCTGCAATGCTCTGTTCAAATCCTTGGACAAATACTGCCACTTGATTTGCATCAGCTCTAGCTGTGTCGTTGTGATTTCCCCCATGAGCTCATGCTGAGGTTCGTCTGGTACACCAGGTTCACCACGTAAGCTGACAAAGCCAAGCACCGGTATCCGAAAGGGATGATTAAGAGATACTAATGGTGAGATGGCATTCGCTAATCCTGAATTCTGCATTAAAACGACCGATTTCTGTCCTCCCGTGTATGCTCCTGCTGCAATAGCCACCGCATCACCTTCATTAGCTGCTGCTATATATTCACAATCGTTAATCGCATAGTTAATGAGATATTTTAAGCTAGAGCAAGGAACCCCAGTAAAAAATTGATATCCTAGGCTTTTTAATTGTTCGCCAAACAATTCCGTTGAGATCATGATTCCCCAGCTCGTTTGACCTGTCCTGAAGGAAGATACTTCTGCTCAGCAGTTTGGAGCTCTTCAGCCCCTTGCAGTCTAAATATCTCATCTACACTCGCTACCTTGCCCTCGGCCTCAAGGAGATTTTGGGCATCGAAAATTTGCTTTGAAATGCTTTGCATCGCATTAAGGGACGCTCTTACATTGTGATTCGCCCAAATGGCAACACTGACCCCCAGGTCCTTAATTCGTTTGGTGGGTACGGAGTAATATTTTGTTGGTACAATCACTACTGGAACCGCACTATTCCACCCTTTCATAAAGGCTTCTATCTCCTCAAGATCCGCTCTTTTACTGTGTATGAGAACGGCGTCAGCACCCGATTGTCCGTATGCTTCAGCTCTTCGCAAAGCTTCTTCTAGCCCCCATCCTGTAATGAACGCCTCCACTCTGGCTACAACCATAAAGTCTTCATCGTTTTGAGTGTCCTTCATCGCTTTGATCTTGCCACAAAACTCCTCTATATCAGCAAGGGGCTGCGTATGCCCATTTATAAAAGAGTTTGTTTTGGGAAACTGCTTATCCTCGATACACACTCCTGCTATCTGACGTTGCTCTAGCTTCCTTACAAGCCGCCTAGCGTTATTGAAATTACCGTAGCCCGTATCCCCATCTAGTAAAATAGGAATGGACGTTACGTCGCTCATAAATTCCAACACATCCAGCACCTGTGTCCAGGAAGCTTCGTTATTGTCTCGTACACCCATTGCGGCAGATATAGCTAACCCACTAGCCCAAATGCCTTTAAATCCTGTCTCTTCCACTATCTTGGCTGATAATCCATTGTGTGCTTCCATTAAAAACTCTAGATTTTTTGTTTGAAAAAGCTGTTTAAGCTTTGACGTTTTTTTCACGAAAAAACCCCTTCCCACATAAAGCTTTATAGCCAATTTATGCAAGTGGAATGAGAAGAGAGTGGGCAAAGTGGTTGAAAATGTTATCTGGTTAGGTCGTATGGGCACATGGAGGTGTGGCGAAATATGGGGTAAGGCGCGAGTGAGGCACGGTAGCGCATTGAGGCATGGTGAGACGGGGCAGCTGGATGTACGGCAGATGAGACACAGGGTAGCAGGAATCGTGGGCGGATGCGCGTGAGGCATGGGGCAAGTGGAGGCTTAGACTCGGGAACTGAGGAGCGGGAACTGTAGGGTTTGGATCGATTGAGTCGATGAGATGCTGGAAGCGCAGGGAGAGAAGCGATTTACTGGCGAATGCGCAAAGGGGTATCTAACGGACATTTTTGCACCTTACAGAGTAAAATAGGTCACCTGTATTTTCTAATGGACATATGAGACCCTTAGAAGGAAAATTCAGAGATAAACACAACAATTTGTAGCCTAAGGTGCAATTTTGACCGTTAGAAGAGAGAACTGGCACTTTTCCTGCTCTAAGAGTCATTTTTGTCCGTTAGAGCGCGAGCTGTACGATCAGCAAGCTGATATGAGCGGTACCTTTGTTTATGATCTACGACTACAAATACCTCCATGACAACAAGCTGTTTCAATGTACGTCTAGCCTGTCTAACGGATCGCTGCAAATGTTCAGCAAGCTCCTCCGCAGTAAAAGGTCTTAATAATCTGCGGGCATATCTAATTGACTCTGCCTCTGCCCAGCCAATATTAGCTGTAACGGACATTGAAACAAATTTGCCGATGAAAGAAAGTACCAGTTGCCTACACAACTCAGGTTCTTCCTTAATTGACAAATAAGCTATGGGGAGAAACAACCAATCATCAAGACTTAGCAAAGCCTGTTTCATACATAAATCTTTAAATCGCCATGCTTCTATATCTCTTGCATGTGAACGGTAGCCATGAATTTCTATGCAACCTTTCGCCCCATTTGGCATATAGGCAAGATCAATATATCGATAGCGACTGTTAAGGTCTCGCATCTCCCACTCAGGATATAAATGGTCCAAGTTTCCAACGGTAGGCAGCCAAATGGTTCTCAGGAAATCCTTAGTTGCGTGTCCCAAGCCCTTTTTGAGAAGCTCCCGTCTCCTCGGATTTGTTTCAACAGCGATATGTTTTTCAAGCCATGCTTCAAGATTAGAATCGTTAATAATCACTATTACACCCACTTTCTAAGAAATAATTAAGGTAAACTTACTTTAGGTAAAGGATACTATCTCATGATTTTGCTTTGCTTGGTAAAAAGAAGGGGACTCTCAGGAAAGACAAGATGCTTTGCTTGGTAAAAAATGAAGGTTACTCTCTGCTATGTAGATAGATAAGACGCTTTTTACTAATAAAAAGAAAGGGGAAATCTATGAAGAAAAAGAGAAACTATTATACTAAACAGGGGAAAGATATACTCTGTAAAGAAGAAAGGTAGAGTACTGGGGGATACTCTGATTTAAGAAATTTTTAGGTGGTTGTAGGTAGTTTAGGTAATAAGATTATATCACAAAAACATTAAAACAGAGCTTTAGAAATACCACACTGTTTATAACGGAAACTCCATTAAAAATTTTTCGTATTAGTTCTTACGCTCTTATAAAACAAGCTGATTTTTTTAGGATTAATTTATTTCTATTCGTTATGAAAAAATCACCCTGTACAAGTCGGTATACATAAGTCGGTTGAACAAGGGGGTTAATTGATTTTATCCATTTAACTTACGGTTTCCATATGACTCTCTGTAGACACACAATATACCACACTATAAGACACACTAAAAGGAGGAACAATATGCAAGACTTTTTGATCCAATACCAATGGGAGTTATTTATAGGGGCTGAGGTGTTATCTTTTTTATGCCTTGCCACCTTTCTGCTATTTCGCTATGCGTTAGAACGTCAAAAGTTGGGCTCTATCTTTCTACTCCTCTTTTTTGCCATTACCTTAGGAGAAGCAGCTTTGGCTTGGTTTGTTTATCAACAAACTGGAGTGATTGAATCCTTTCAGATTATTGTTTTTATCTTTATCCTATATGCCTGTACGTTTGGAATTGGGGATTTTAAAAAGCTAGATCGGTACATAAAGAAGAAGGTTGGAAAGTGGAAAGGAAAGAACTTACTCACTGAAAAAGACATGTCGATCATTAAAGCTGAAAAGGATCCTGGAGTGATTGCTAAAAAATATAGATTTAGCTGGTATCTACACGCTCTTGTTTTTTTCGTTGCCCACGCTATTTTTTGGATTCTCTACGGGACAGATGGCGCGTCTCCTCTTGACTATGTTACAGATTGGTCCTGGTTTGGTGAAGAGGAGCTTAGCCATGCACCTTTTCAGCATGAGACAATTATGCAAGTCAGTCGTATATGGATGATCATCTTTATCATAGATACCATCTGGTCTTGGTCTTATACGATCTTTCCCGAGAAAAAGAAGAAGGAAGAGTCAGTATAATCATCTAAATACCGTCAGCCTAATAGCATGAGTAAGCTAAAAGGTTGATAAATCACAAAAAAATCCTTATCCCATTCTCTTAAGCTACTAAAGTATCTAAGAGAAGGATAAGGATTTTGCAGTATGTCATCCTTCATTACATGGACGCTTCAGATGCCGATGCTGACTCTGATGAAGAGGAGCTCTGGTTGGAGGAAATACTGGAGCTTGAGCTTGAGGAAGCGTTTGAATCGGAAGAAGCACTAGAGCTAGAACTGGAGGAAGATGTTTTATATTGTTTAACAGCCTGCTTAGAAATAACAGCCACATCGCCTTGTTCATTCTCTCCTACATATTCAGCGCCTGACTCTGCTACTCTCTCAGTTACTAATTCTGGGGTGCTAGCTACCGCTTCTCTAGCTTTCTCATTAATCCGTTCCTGGAGCTTCTCAAGCTCTTCTAATTGAGCTTTTGTACCTTCAGAATCCATCTCCTCCTTTAGGTTTTGGAACATCAGCTTTTTCTCTTCAGCTGAAGCATCGCTGAACGCAATTTGAATTGCCTTTTCTAGAAATTTATTTTGACTTAAACCTTGTAAACCGTATCCTTTTAGTTTCCCTGTTGCTTGCAGCGACATAGGGGTAGAAGGTGCTCCAGAGATTCTCATACTAATCTTCCTTTCTATAAGTGTAATAGATATGCCTACGTTAGTGACAAATATAATAGCTTACGCATTTCTTTATCTATCTTCGAACCTCTCTTAGGTGCTTATACACTTAGGGTACTCTGCTTACATCTATTAGAAGGATTGCTTCTCAATTTATTTTTCTTCTCTATTTTTATATCGACTGATCTCCATTCAAATTAAAGTTTATAAGTAACTGTATTTTTGAGAAATAGACTGGTATTCTTCGAAACGAATGAGATCATGATTCAATATCTGCTCAAAAAAAAGCACTTCTGTCACAAACTTTCGTGAAAGAAATGCTGAAAAATTTATAAATACTTCTTATTCATGCTTCTCACAATCATTCCATGTGAAATTCATTACTGTGGATAATCATTACTGTGAAAAATCATTGGTACAGTAAATTGTATAACCTTTATGCGGATTTGCACTGGCTAAAGGCATACTGAGTGACTGTACAAGAACAATGAGTAGGGCTGTGAGTAGGGCTACTTTTACTTTTTTCATAAGCTCATCCTCCTTTATATGAAAATATCTCTAGTAAAACCTTTTCCTCGCCTAGCTTCTCAAGCTCTTGAAGGGGTAATTGTAAATGAAATGCATTTTCAACAGATTTAAATCCTTTCACAGAATGATAGAAAAATAGCTTGTCCTGCTCTACTAACCCTTTATAGTAATAATAAAAGGGCTTGTCCCATTCTGAAAAAATGTCCTCCTTTAATTCATTTAACAGCTTTTTTGCCCCATCTAAGTCTCCGCGTTGCAGTAAATAGTAAGCATAGTTCGCTTGAGTTATAGGGTCCTCCGATAATTCTAAGGTAAACTCCCGATCAATTCTCCAATAGGATTCAATAAAGGATAATGTCCGTTCACTCGTTCTAGCGTATTCCTCTTTCCCCGTTTGCAAATACATGAGCTTAGCCCGATCAAGATGTTCCTTGGCTTTCTCATAGTCTTCAAAAAGGTAGGATTGTCCCAGATTATCATAGGCTATCGCTTTAACATGGGGAATCACATCCTGCTCAATCACCTTCATACTATACTCTCTAGCCTTATCTACCTCGTTTTGATAAAGATAGACAACGTTCATCAGCATGCCCAGCCTAATGTTTAAGCAGTCTCTCATGAACAAGCTTTTAATGCTATTGATTTGTTGTTCTAACCCATCTAGTAATTCAAAGGTTAGGTTTTGCTTGTTCATTTCATAATAGATGTACGCCGTAATAAACGTATGAAGGATCTGTACTTCTACCGTATTTGGAAAGTACTTTTTCAACGCATGCAGGAGCTCATCCTTATTTAGCTCACCCTTAACACGCATGAGCTCTAAATCATAAATTTTGGCCCATTCTCTATCTGTAGGATTAGAGGAGTCATATAGATTTTGCACAAGTCCTTCGGTAATATCCCATAGTCGATAAATCATACAGTATTCCATACAAAACCTAGCGTTCATGCTTTTTTGAGTTGGAGCATACTCAGCCATATACTCTTTTTCTTTATCTGGAAACAGCTCCTTAATTAGCTTTAAAACGGTCTCAAATTTCAATTCATCACGATCGTTAAGGAACCTCGATATTGTTGATTCACTAACCCCAACAATCTGAGCTAGCTTCTTTTGCCCCATTTGTTTGTTGTCTAAATGGTTAAGAATATGTACCTTTAACATCTTCTTCCCCCTACTAATCCAAATAAAATAAAACAATAATCATTAAATTCTGCTGAATCTCGCCAAATCCTGTAGGTCAATTTTCAATTTTTGCTAAAATTATTCAAGGAATATTCTGATAATAGGTGTAATTACAATTTATAACACCATTCAACTTTGGTCAAGTTAAAATTTAAAATTTGCGTATTTTATCTTCATTAATTTTACCATACTCGACAAAATGACAAAGAAAAAGTCCCGTTTCTACAGATCATAGAAACCAAATAAGGCTTGGCTTATGATCCATAAAAACGGGACACCCTGAGAAAACTTACTTACAATGAATTACAAATGAATAGAGACATACTTCGTTTCTAAAAAGGCTTCGATCCCTTGACGTCCACCTTCTCTTCCTATACCACTTTCCTTCCAGCCTCCGAATGGAGCCTGTGCAGCGGCGGGTAAGCCATCGTTCCAGCCCACTATTCCATATTCCAGCCCTTCAGCTACTCGCATTCCACGAGCTAGATTTTCCGTGAAAAAGTAGGCAGCCAAGCCGTAAGGAGAATGATTAGCCAGTTCTACGGCTTCCTCTTGAGTCTTAAAGGATTGGATCGGCGCAACAGGACCAAAGGTTTCCTCATTCATAATAATCATAGACTGAGACACGTTTTTAAGGATGGTAGGCTCATAAAAGTACGTTCCCGAGGAGGTTGACCCTGAACCTCCGCAAACCACAGTTGCTCCATGCTTTACAGCATCCTGAACGTGCTGATCGACTTTTTCATAGGCATCTTCATTAATGAGGGGACCAATATCGACTCCTTCTTCCTCTCCATTCCCAACCTTAAGCTTCTGTACCTCCTGAGCAAACCGTTCAATAAATGGCTCATAAATCCCTTCTTGAACGTAGACCCGATTCGCACACACACAGGTCTGGCCAGCGTTACGGAACTTGGAGCCAACCACTCCTGCCACAGCCTTGTCTAGATCCGCATCATCGAAAACGATTAATGGAGCGTGACCTCCCAGCTCTAGGGAAAGTTTCTTTAGCTGCTCAGAGCCTTGCTCCATCAGGATTTTACCAACCTCTGTTGATCCGGTAAACGTGACCTTTCGAACCCTTTCATCCTTCATACAGGTCTCTGAAAACGCAGAGGCAGAGCCCGGTGTCAGCTGTATCACTCCCCTTGGGAAGCCTGCCTCCTGGGCTAGCTCCATTAACCTTACTGCCGTCAAAGGAGTATCACTAGAAGGCTTAATTACCACCGTACAGCCTGCCGCTAAGGCTGGTGCTATTTTCCGTGTGATCATTGCTGCCGGGAAATTCCATGGTGTAATGGCTGCCACTACACCTACAGGCTGCTTTAGAACTAGGATACGCTTGTCTTGGTCTCCAGCAGGTATCGTTTCACCGTATACCCGCTTTCCTTCCTCCGCATACCATTCGACAAACCCAGCCGCATACACAACCTCACCCTGTGCTTCCTTGTAGGGCTTACCCATCTCCTTAGTAATGCAATGGGCTAGCTCCTCTTGGTGATCCAGAATGAGTTGATACCATTTATATAAAAGTTCAGAACGCTTCTTGGCCGTTAGTCTTGCCCAGCCCTCTAGCGCTTCACTTGCTCCATCTATCGCTTTTTGTACATCCTCTTTACCTGCCGAGGCTACTTCTCCCACTGTCTCCCCAGTGGCAGGATTACGAATCGTTAAAACCTCATCGGACGATACAGGATCACACCAATCTCCATTAATAAATAGCTTTGCTTTCTTCATCTTAGCTTCCTCCTTCTGTTTTTTAGCTCAGGACACGAATTAAGACCTTGTATACGTTGGATGGCTCACCTTTCATTTGTAACAACTTTTATAACTAACACTTATCGTATACTTTCCCACTTTTACAGAGATTAAAAACTAGAATAATACATTAAATTAGTATATCTCTTTAGGAGAACATTTAAAAAAGAGGCTCTTCCTTAAAGAAGTAACCTCTTTGTGTTTTTTGTATCTACACCTTTTAAAACCGTAAAGCCTTAGCTCAGAAAGATTGCTCCGTAAACCAGAGCACCTAGAATCACAAACGCAGGGTGTACCTTCCATTGTTCCATCAGCAGCAAGCTAGCTCCCCCGATAAAAATCGTTTGAAGAGTCCCTGAATCCTCCCAAGAGCTAAAAAAGAACTCATACGCTAAAACGCCTAATAAAACAGCAATCGTAGGACGAATCAGTCCCGTCATTTTTTTGACCTTTGGTGAATCCTTAAACTTATATAAAAGTCCTAATAATAAAATCATAGCCAATAAGGTTGGTGCAACTGTAGCAAATAAAGCCATGAAGGAGCCAAACCAGCCTCCTACCTCATAGCCGATATAACCCGCCATTTTCGTTGCGATAGGACCAGGCAATGCATTTCCCAGAGCCAGAAGCTCACCAAATTGATCATTCGTCAGCCAACCATAACGATTAACCACCTCAATTTGAATGAGGGGAATAGATGAAGGACCTCCACCATAACCAACAATCCCCGGTATAAAAAAAGCTAAAAAGATGTGCCAGTACAACAGCATAAGCTTCCTCCGTTACTTCTCGTTAAATTTATTTTCTCCCATTTATAGGTTTACAGGCTTGTAACCCCCGTAAGTCATAATTGATTTCCATAAAAGTTTACCCACTTAAAATTTACTCCTTTTTCTGCTCCACTTTAGCTTGTTCAGGTTTTTTCGCCCCACTTAGCAATCCATAGATAAGTAACACACCAATCAGAATGGCAGGGTGTAAGTGTAGAAATTGATAAGACACTAAACTAATAACCCCTAACAATATAGTTGCGGTCCAGCCTAGACCTTTTTGTGATTGCTTGAAAAAAGAATACGCTAGTGTTAGAAGCATCACTCCTACCACAGGTCCAATCGCTTGCGTCATGCCCTGAACGATAGGAGAATCCCTTAGCGAAGCTAGAAACCCTATAAGAACAATCATTAAAATGACAGTAGGTAGTACGGTTGCAATCGTAGCGTTAAGTAGCCCAACGATGCCTCCTACACGATAGCCGATATAGCCAGACATCTTCGTATTAATAGGACCCGGTAGCGTATTGCCTAATGCTAAGACATCGCTGAACTCATTGTCGTCCATCCATTTATATTGCTCGACAACCTCTTTATGGACCAAAGGGATTGTTGAGGGTCCCCCTCCATAGCCCAGCATAGAGGAGCGGAAAAAAGCGATAAAAATATCTCTTTGTAGCTTAAAATCCATCGGTACAGTGTACCTCCTCAGTTAATATTGATCTAATCTTGGATGACAGTACATCTATCTTTGTATATAATGAATGCTAGTCAACGTATCTCTGAATGAGAGATATGAACAAATAATAAGGTGATAAAATGAAATTAGATGACATTGATTTAAAGCTTATCAAGCTCCTTACCGACAATGGACGCATGTCATATGTTGATTTAGCCAAAGAGCTAGGTCTTTCTCATGTTTCCGTTAGGGAGCGTGTGAATCAGTTAAAGGATGAAGGTGTCATTGAAAAATTCAGCGTCGTCATCAATTCCGAAAAAGTGGGCAAAACGGTATCCGCCTTCTTTGAAGTGGATTGTGAGCCAACAGCCCTTGTTTCTGTAGCTGAAGAACTGGCTGAAAATCCTCGGGTAGCAAGCTGCTACCAGATGACAGGACCTAGTACGCTGCATATGCACGTTTTAGTTCAGGACTTTGTTGAGCTAGAGCATTTTATTAATGAAGAGCTTTACGCCCTAAAAGGAATCAACCGAGTAGAAAGTCATATTCTATTACGCCGTTTTAAGAGTCGTAACGGTTTAAAGCTCTAAGAATTTTTTTGAGAATAAAATGGCTCTATTGCTGTAGGACGCTATTAAAGAGCTCCTATCCGATAGGAATTCCAGTCTAGATTCCTGTTGATAGAAGTAACTATTTATCTAGCGGCATCTAGCTATATGCTGTTCCAAAAGTTGAACAAAAGAAAAAGGCTAAGGGCTGACTCAGTTCGTGATGATACCCATGGTTCATTAGATATGCTATCTAGTAACCAGGTTTCAAGTCACATTCTGAGCTAGCCCCTTTTCTTTTTCTATATTTTTAAACAGAACAACCTCTTTTATCCTGCCATATAACTTGTCAAATGATCATTCTACTCAATTTTCTACCAAGCGGCAATCGCTCCATCTGTACGCGACTCCGTCCCCCCGTTAAGCACACCTGTTTCAGGATCTCTCCAAATGATTTGTCCTCTTCCAAAGCTTCCTGTATCGATCGTCTTATGAATCTGATGTCCCTTACGCACTAACGCTTGAGCAATATGATCTGGGAAATGAGGTTCAACATGTACAACCTTATCCTTCATCCACTGCCATCTCGGTGCATCTAATGCCGCTTGTGGATTCAAAGCGAAATCAATCGTATTCATCACCACCTGAGCATGACCCTGTGGCTGCATAAAACCACCCATCACGCCAAATGGCCCGACGGCATGATCTCCCTTGGTTAAAAAGCCCGGGATAATCGTATGGAGTGTTCTTTTACCTGGTGCAAGGGCGTTATCATGAGCTGGATCCAGCGAAAAATTATGTCCACGGTTCTGTAGCGCAATACCTGTTCCAGGAATCACGATACCTGAACCAAAGCCCATATAGTTACTTTGGATAAAGGACACCATATTCCCTTCCCCATCTGCCGTAGCCAGATACACCGTACCACCCCTTGGTGGCTGCCCTGCTTCTGGAGTTAGAGCTTCCTCTCCAATTAAGGCACGACGTTGCTCAGCGTATTTGTCAGAAAGTAAATCCTCTACCTTCACCTTCATATGCTTTGAATCAGTGATATACGCTAAGCCATCACTGAACGCTAGCTTCATCGCTTCGATTTGTTTATGGTACGTTTCTGTACTTTCCTTCTCCGTAAACGTATAGCCTTTCAGTACATTCAAAGCTAATAAGGCAATCAACCCTTGCCCGTTTGGTGGAATCTCCCACACATCATAGCCTTTGTAATGAACTTTAATGGGATCAACCCATTCAGGCTGATATTGCGCTAGATCCTCATAGCGAATATATCCACCGTACTGTTTGGAAAATGTATCAATTTGCTGAGCAATTTCTCCACGGTAAAATGACTCACCCTTAGTTTCAGCTATGGATCTCAACGTTTTGGCATGGCCTTCAGAGCTCCATACCTCTCCAATTTGAGGAGCACGCCCCTTAGGAGCAAACGTCTCAAACCAAGCTTTAAACTCGTCTCCCTTTAAGTTTGCTGAGTAGTTTTTATAGGCTGACAACCAATACTTCCCTAGAATCGGCGTTAAAGGATAACCCTCTTCGGCATACTGAATCGCTGGCTGAAGGACTTCCTCTAAAGGAAGCTTCCCGAAACGTTCAGATAGGGCAACCCAAGCAGAGGGGGCACCAGGAACGGTAACTGGAGTTAAGCCAAACTTAGGCATTTCCGTGTGACCTTGTGCCTTAAGAGCATCAATAGAAAGGCTTTGAGGGGCCGGTCCACTAGCGTTTAAGCCGTGAAGCTTTCCTTTTGTCCAAACTAAAGCAAAGGCGTCTCCCCCTATGCCATTTGAGGTAGGCTCAAGGACGGTTAAGCAGGCTGCCGTTGCAATAGCAGCATCGATGGCATTCCCACCCTTTTTGATGATATCCAGTCCGGCCTGAGCGGCTAAAGGCTGTGATGTAGCAACCATCCCTTTGTTCGCGAATACAGTTGTACGCTGAGAAGCATACGGATAGTACAGAGAATCATAATGAGGCATTGACATGTTCCCCCTAGCATTAAAATAGTCTTGATCTTAGACAAGACAAACGAACAATTCTACATTTTTTAAAAATGTATGAGAAAAAAATATAATGATGTAAGGAATCTATAAAAAATGATAACAAATTGTTTGTTTTTTATTATAAATGATGTTTTTTTGAAAGTCTACAAAACTCCCTATAGCGTCATAGATTAATGCTATACAACTTTCCACCAAAATCACTAGATTTTTCTCCAAGATAAAAAGGCTGTTCCAAGATTTTCTTGGAACAGCCTTGATTAAGCATCAAAAGGTTGCTTCAGGACAGCCTAGCTCTAGATTTACCTAATGGAGGAATACACCACATTAGACATCTATTCCAGCCTGTTAATCTTCTTGCTATTTAGTTTTAATTTTTATTCCATGGAGGTTTTTCCTCGGCTCTCAGCTGAGGTGTACCCTTCAACTACTTTTTAGCCTTTAGTCTAAAGTAGCTTCTTCCCCGTCATCTAATAGATCATCACTTGAATCTGGAAGATCAATAACTTTATTGAAGCTATTTACAAAGACTTTACCGTTGGCTACAGCGGTAGCACGATTGCCGGCCGCATCGACAAGCTCAATTTCAATGACCGCACCATTTAAGACGATACCTGGCGTAACGTTCCATGTTCCAACGTAGTAGCCTGGTTCAACCTCAGTCATTTGAATGCGATTAGCAGCTAGCTCATTCTCAACATTTTCATCTCCAGTAAGTGGAATCGTTAGGTAGAAGCTAGCTGACCCACCATGTGCAGAGCTATGGAAGGATACCTCTAATGTTTCGTTTGGTGCAAGATATTGATCCTCTGCTGGCTGGATATCACTGATATCTGGAGCATCAAGGCTAACGTGTACCGTAACTTGTTTAGTTGTCTCATTCCCTGCTAGGTCAGTTGCCACTACGGAAATGACATTTTCACCTGGATCAAGAATGACACGTTGAGAGAATTCTCCAACTTCACTCACATTCACAGCTTGTCCATTAACAGTTACAGTGTCCAGGTTGTCGTCTAACGCTACTCCGTGAACATTAATGACTTCCCTGTTCGTAACCGTTCCATCTGCTGGTGAAAGGATAGTGATTTGTGGAGCATACGTGTCTTTCACAACCGTTACTGGAGCTGAAGGATCTGTTTCACCCGCATCAATTGTAGCTGTTGCGGTAATCACGTTTTCTCCTTCAACTAGGTCAAGCTCCGAGCTAAATGCCCCGTCTTCACTTTGAACAGTTGTGGCTACTTCTCCATTACGGTATAGAGTAACAAGACTGTCAATCGTTACAGTCCCTTCTACTAAAATGGAACTTTCATTCGTATACGTATCCTCTGCTGGACTCAGAATTACTGGTGAATCTAGTGAGTAGCCCACGCTTGCTCGAACCATTGCGTTCCCGTAGGAAGCATCAAACGGTTGGAAAGCGCCATTTACTACCATGTAGGAGCGTTGCGAAAACGGTCCGTTCTCATCCATACCCACTCCAGGAGTATTCGGATTAGCTCCAACTTGGACAGCAACAACATAGAAGTCCTGATCCGTTGTGAAGCCATGCTCAGATAGATCTACATAGTTCCAGCCACCACGTTCTCCCTCTACAACAACTGGTGCAATCACCATTTCTCCTGGAGAACCATCAGGCTGGCTATCATATACGGCTACTGAGAAGGTGTCTGCACCAGGAATCGGCCAGTCAGCCCCCCATAGATAGACAGAAGCACCTCTCACTTGTGCTGTTCCATCCGGAGTCATTCGTACGGCCCAACCGTTTCCGGCATCATAGAAGGCACGCGCATTCTCGGCTGTGCCATCATCATAGGCGATTTCATCATCGTAGCCTATAAACGGCTTGAGCTGCACAAGCACCTCAGTCGTTTCTCCACCTACCACTACAATTTCCTTCGTATCACTGATATAATCAGCTGCACGAACATCAAGTGTGTAGCTTCCTTCAATCACATTAGAGATTGTAAAGGATCCATCTTCCTCTGTTTCTACAGTTGGAATACGGGCGTCCTCAACAACACGAACACTTGCCCCTTCTATAGGTTCTCCATTACGTTCATTAATCACTTGTCCTTGAACGTCCCCTCTAGGAACTGGATCAAGAAGGAAGTTCTTAACGACCGTTTCATCTTCACCAAGCTCAACTGTATCAGTTTGCGTATAGTATCCGTAGGATTCTACCTGCAATGTCCAAGAGCCTGATGGGTGTAGGATACGATACGTTCCATCTGCTGGATTTGTTCGTACCGTTCTTCCTGTTTCAAGGACAGTAACATAAGCATCAACCGGAAGACCACCTGCACGTAATAGCTGCATTTCAAGCTCTTCCTTATCCGTGCTCATCGTATACACATATCCTGATTCATCTTGCTGTAGCTCAATGGCGCGTAATCTTTCCTCAACTTTTAATTGAGTTGAGTCATTAGCTTTCTTTTCATTTTCTTCAGGAAGAAGTTCTTTTTCAGGTGCTTTAGTACCTTTATCAACAAGCTCCTTATTGATTGTAGGAGTTAGCCTGTTGACGGCACCTAAGGATTGGTTAGCACTACTATTGCCTATCGAAGGCCTATCAATTGGCTGTAGTTCGATACGCTGATCCTCTTGTTCTTCTTCCGTATCCCCTGTCGTTCCTACCACAGTTACATCATCGACATACCAACCTGGGTAAGCTACGATGTTGTCAGATGTAAAGACAAAACGAATTAAGATTTCTTCACCTACATACTCTTCTAGTGATAGTGTAGGAGTATCCCATAACGCAACGCGATTTGTGTACGTAGCTAGGGTATCCCATGTTTCACCACCGTCTGCACTCACTCTAACATAGGCAAAGTCATAGTTATTTTCAATGCTAAACCAGTGAGCAAAGGTTAATTCTGCCGATTCAAGCCCACTTAAATCAATAGTCGGTGACTCAATGTAGCTGTTTGATGAATTAGGATAGTTACCACTTAAGTTCGTAGCCCAGAGCCTTTCACCTGAAGCAGCTTCATTTGGACCTGATGTAGGAACACCCCACGCCCATGAGTTATTTGTTCCACCAGTAGTGAAACCACCATCATTTTCTTCAAAATCAGTACTATACACAAGGGTAATGTACGGAGCTACAACGGTTACCTCATTTGAATACTCACTTTCATTATCTGAGTAATCATAAGCTGTCACCACGTACGTATACTCTGTACCACCTTCCAGAGCTGCATCACTGTAGGAGGTTCCAGACGTTTGAGCGAGTTGCTCTAACTCCCCACCGTTCTCTGAACGATAAATGTTATATCCATGAATATCATTGGCTGTCGAAGCTGTCCAGGATAAATGGACACCTGCACTACCAACGTTTGCTTCTAAGTTAGTCGGAGCATCTGGGGCTTCTTCATCTACTCCTACTAGCTGAAGCTGATCGATATACCAGCCTGGATAATGCACAGAATTATCGGAGAAGAAAGCAAATACGGCAAATACTGGGGACTCTGATCCTGCATATGCATTCAGGTCAACCACTAGAGAACGCCATTGCTGATCTCTACCGGTAAAGGACTCGACAATCTCCCAAGTCTCTCCAAAGTCATCAGATATGGCAATAACTCCTTCATCGAAGTTTAATTCGATATCATACCAATGATCTAATCGTAACGAGGCTTCCTCTGTGTTACGAAGATCTAATGGAGGTAAAAGTAATTGACTATCTGAATTGGCTGAATAGTTGCCGCTGAGGTTGGTTGCCACTAGTTTATCACCAGTTAATGGCTCAGGACCTACCGTAGGTACACCCCAATCCCAATCCCCATCAAGCACCCAGCCAATCGGATATTCAGAGAAATCCTGGCTGTATGCATCAGGGACGACACCAAAGATAACATCCACAGAATATTCTTCTGTTTCAGAAAGATTTCGTCCGTAATCTACTGCTTTAATTTGATAGGTAAAGCCTGGTTCATCGACAAACATCCAAGGGATGGTTCCTTCATAAACCCCACCCTGGTGGTCTCCTGATGTGCGACTCATTGGAATGACAATCCAATATGGAGACGCTGACTGTTTCACCCAGAGCTCCGCTCTTGAAACAGCTACATCGTCTGTTATCGTTGCAGAAATAGGTACATCTAGTCCTGCAAACGCATCATCAATAGGATTATGATCAATAACAGCTGGGTTATGGTCACTTCCTTCAATCAAGACTGAGCCCGTAATGACTCCTCTTCCTGATGCGATTGATGATACAGCATCAAAGACATTCAACAACCCATGACCATATCCGTAGTTAGGTGCTTCTGGATACTGATTATCTGTTGTTGGTATCGCTGAGTCTATCAGAATCTCTTCTAAGTCATCGACAGTCAAGCTAGAATCTAAGGATAACAACAATGCTGCTGCTCCTGCTACGTGTGGCGCAGCCATTGAAGTTCCGTTCCATCCAGCCTCATACCCTCCTGGAACAGCAGAACGAATATTAACTCCCGGAGCTGCTATATCAGGCTTAACATCCCCTTCATACGGCCCTGGACCTTGATTGGAGAAATTTCCTCTAAGGTTATTGATATCCGTCGCTCCAACTGCAAAGCTCTCCGGATAGTTTGAAGGTACACTTACTGAACCAGGGACTGACCCTCCAGTCGTGTTTCCAGCTGCGAAGACAGGGAGAATACCTGCAGCTCTCCAAGCTTCAACCATTGGACGGAACCACTCATTAAGTCCAGATCCGCCACCCCATGAATTGTTAACAATGTCCGGAGCTAAGCTTGGATCAGCTTGTCCATTCTCATTTGTTGGAGCAAGCATAAATTCTGCTGAAGCTAAGATATGAGCAGAGCTTCCTCCGAACTCGGTAAAGGCTCTAGCTGCAATCCATTTGGCTCCAGGTGCCACACCAATTTTATTTTGCCCAGCTGGATCCTGACCTAATATCGTCCCCATAACATGAGTTCCATGAGGTTGAAGAGCAAGATCATAAGGTAGCGGCTGACCGCTCACTGCATCAAACCAGTTTCCTGTAGGATTCGGCTGATCTGGATTAGCAGGGTCATAGCCGCGCCATTTTTCCTTCAGCGCTTCATGCTGCCAATGAGCTCCAGAATCGATCATCCCTACTACAATTCCTGATCCGTCTACACCATACGTATCCCATACAGCAGGTGCTTCGACACGATCAATATTCCACTCAACATTGTCGTTCTGTGTCTTCATTTCTTCCTGTAAGCTTACCGTTCTTTCCGGAAGCTCCAGCTGAATAGTTTCGTTAAACAGGATTTTTTGCACATCTGTACGATAGGATAGCTCCTCAATCACACGCTCAGACACGGTAGCTGAGATTATATTTACAATGTAAAAGCTTTGAATATCTCTTACCGTCCCTTTAGCCTCCTCCTGCTCTAAAAACTTTAATAGATCCTGCTGGCTCTGTTTAGCTGTCGTGCTTAAAGCATCAACAACGGCATACCTAGCCTGCATTTTCTTTTGAAAATCTGTTGCATTAGCAGAGAGACTCTGCTGTGCATCTTCTGCAACCTGAGTACTGTCCACTTGCTCTGTGAGCTTAATAAGTACTTCCACATATTGATCATGCTCTAGCGCTTGCTGAACCTCTGTGCTGATTTTCTCCTGAGCAGTTAGCTGTGTCGTTTCCTTAAGAGAAACATCCACCACACCTGCTTGTCCTGTTGCTGTTGCGAAGCTAGAGAATGAGGTGAAGATCATGATGAAAATTAAGCAAAGTGCAAGTTGCGACTTTTTTCTCGCCCTAACGTTCATTCCATCTCCTCCTAATTCATTTTATGTTGCAATTAATATTATTCAGCATTTTGCGAAAGTTGTCTTTCCAACTTTTGATGCATTTTTTATTCAGCTCCCTCCTACTATCTACCTATTAAGAATATTCAGACTAGTTATATTGTGTTTTAAACTTTATAAAATTTAGAATAAAGAACAGACAATATAAAAAAACACGCTGTCGTGTCCCTACTTCCTGGGCCCAGCGTGTTTTATACAATCTGGTTATGCAGTGTTAAAACATTGTTGATACTGTTTTATCTTTGTTTGATACTTTGTTTCATACTGTTTGACTGTTTAATACTGTCTGACTATTTAATACTTTGTTTGATACTTTGTTTGATATTTTGTTTGATACATTGCTGTCCTTGAAATTACTTTAGCTTAAAGCTTGCCCCATCTATGATTTCAATGTCCTCATGCTCCTTCAAATCCTCCATCAGCCGAAACAAAGCACTATCCTTCTGCTTGGCCTCTATCATGCAATCAATGTGCGGAACACTCCCTTTCACCTTCCGCAAAAAGTCCATAAACATACGTCCATCTACAAAGTCAGCATGCGCTCTGAATTGCTTTTCATTTCTCGGACTGGAGATATGCATTTTCACTGGTAGTGGGGAATGCTCCCAGGTTTTTAGGACTCTCCCCCATTCATTTTCCCAATGCGTATCTTGGTTGTGGGCTAAATGATGATGATAGTCAAATACGAGAGGAATACCTAGCTTTTCACAAAGATATAAGGTATGGATGAGATCAAAGGATTTATCATCGTTTTCAAGCATAATCATCTGCTGTATCGCTTTAGGCACATTAGCCCAATTCGACACAAATCGTTCTAAGGCTTCGTCGGTATTCTTGTAATTCCCACCAACATGCATGACACAACGATGGACAGTGTTTTGCTTCATTCCTTTTAATAAAGCAAAGTGCATTCTTAAGTTCACTAAAGAGTCTTTGAAGACCTCAGGCCTAGGTGAATTGAGCAGAACGAAGTGGTCGGGATGAAAATCCACTCTGAGCTGATGCTTATTTATAAACTCTCCTAGCTCGTTAAGCTCTTTCGTCAAGCTTTTCATATAATCCCAGCCATCTAACTCTTGATGCGTAGCTAATGGCACCAATCTTGAACTTAAGCGAAAAAAAAGAATATCATGAGCTACGTTATGTCTTAGCAAACGTAAGCAGTTCTTTACATTAGATTGAGCAATTCTTTCCAGCTTACGTACAGCTGCCTCACGATCCTCTAACTGTGAAAATTGCTTAAAAGTCATCGTTTGAGAAGGGGAACTGTTTTGCAGATTTACGCTCATCGCTACATAGCCAAGACGAACAGTTGTCATGTCTTTTACCTCCACACTCGTTCTCTATCCTCGATTCTCTGGTTCATACTTTAGCACCAACTAAGAAAGGAGCGTAGTTTTTCCACATTAGGTACTATGCCCTAATGAATGACAAAGTAACAAGATAATGTTATGATAAAGAACAAAAAACACATCGTTCTTTCCGATGTGTTTTTTGTTCTCGTACTTTATATGTGGCATTACACGTTACTCGTTGTTATTTGCTTTTTTAAAAGCAGACATGTTTCTTATATTTCAACGTTTACTGTTTGTCTCCTAAAGCAAACATTAAGTCTCCTTCAGCAACAATCTGATCATCCACTTTTGCTACAGCATGTCCTTTTCCGATTGATCCTCTTAAACGTGTCATTTCTACCTCTAGGATAAGCTGATCTCCTGGTGTAACCTGACCCTTAAAGCGAAAATTATCTATACCCGCTAGAAAGCCAATACGCCCCTTATTCTCCTCCATATTAAGTACAGCAACTGCACCTACTTGCGCTAAGGCTTCAACAATAAGCACTCCAGGCATGACAGGGTATTCAGGAAAGTGCCCCGTAAAAAACTCCTCATTGGCAGTAACATTCTTAATTCCCACAGCACGCTTTCCGTTCTCTAGCTCTATAATTCGATCGACAAGTAAAAAGGGATAGCGATGTGGAATGATTTCCTTAATTTGCTCCGTTGTTAACATAGTATCCTCTCCTTATTTTTATTTACAATTATTCCTTAGCATAATCCAGGCTCAGGCATGACAAAATAGATACAACCCTCATTTTCCTAGGAATGTGGGGTTTATATAAAGGAGCTTTCCCATTAGGGGAGCTCTTTTACTCTTTGACTTTATTTTTACTTGTTAAGCTCATCTTATATAGCCTCTTCATGTTAACGAATTGCTTGTTACATAGAATTTTAAAGTTAAACCGCTTCTTCAGACTTCTTATCAGCCTCAAACTCTTTTTTGGCTTTCATGAAGTTTTTTGTATACACGATGCTAGACACGAATGAGAATAGAATAGCCGCCCACAGGACTTCTTGACCATATGGGAGCTGGAACATAAGTAGAACAAAAGCAAAATAGAAGAACACCGTTGTGGCTTTGCCTAGTACGTTTGCTGCTAGAATCTTGTACTTTTTTAGGTGGAAAAAGACCGAGGCGACAATCATCGCTATATCTCGGAAGAAAAACACCCCTGCCGCTAGCCATGAAATTCTGTTATCGATAACAAAAGACAGGATGACCGCAAGCATCATAAGTTTATCAGCTAATGGGTCTAATAGCTGCCCTAAATCGGTTATTTGATTATTTTTTCTAGCCAGATAGCCATCTAATATATCACTTAACCCTGCAAGGATAATGATTAAAAAGGCATACAAATTAGCTAACGCTAAATCGGAAAAAAACAAAACAAAATAAAGAGGAATAAAAAAGAACCTAGCTATTGTGATGAGGTTAGGAATATTCACTTGGTTCTAGCCCCTTTCCTTATGCGTGGCAAAAGCTTCGGTCGTGACCGAAGCTTTTAGATGACCCATTATATGTGACTGATTTTAACGTAGCCGCTTATCTTGTAAAAATTAGATCATAAAGATGCTTCCATGTGCCAATGTTAAAAACATCACCGACACTGCCTTCACCTATGATACTATATCCAACTACAAGACCAAAAATAACGGAGAACACGAAGCAGAAAATGATAAAAAACCATTTCGCCACTGAACCTAGCGCCCGCTGACCTAAGCTTCTCTTTTTCTTCCTCTTTTTCTTGGGCTTCTGCTTTGAAGAAGCTCCGTTTTTCGAAGGAGTAGCTTTTGGATCCGTTAAGGTTGCTTGGTCCTGCTTATGTTCAGATTCTTGAGTTGTCATCTTCTAAACTCCTTTATTATTGGACACTAGCTACTCTAGTTGTAGGTTAAGAACGTATTGTGTTAGCTAGCCCCATCATATCATCCGCTAAGGAGATCGCTCTAGTTTGAAACTGAAGTAACCTTTGCGCAGCGAGTAACTCCGTTAGCTCCTGAGTAAGATCGACATTAGACATTTCTAATGCCCCCTGTTGTATAGCATATCCTTCTCTGGCTGTTAAATCAATAGGGGAAATAACATCGGCATTCAATCCTTGTGTATTCTCAAGACGGAATAAGCTTTCTCCCACTCCAACTAACAAGTCAGGTCTTGCTATTTCCATGATTTGTAGGTTGGACGTAGCTGGTACAGTTGTACCGTCTGCTAGCTCAATATGGATTTCTCCTGCTGGAGAAACATTAAAGCTCTTATATTCCGAGCTAAATGTAATTGGACCATCACTTCCCAGAACCACATCCCCCTGAGACGTCACAAGCATCACATCGTCCGTATCTGTTTCAGGATCGAAGCCAGGATTCCTCACCACTTGGAAGGAACCGCTCCGTGTATATAAAGTTTCCGTAACAGCGTCTCCATTTTCGTCCGTCGTAGTACGTTGAATAGGAAACCATCCTCTTTCTCCTTGAATCAGAAAATCAAAATGACGTCCTGTCTCTTGAATAGCTCCCTGACCTAAAAATACGGTCGTTTGCCCAATTCCCACTCCTGAACCCAAGCGGATGCCATCCGGAGTAATACGTCCCATTTCTTTTTGTGGATGAGGCTGGTTCGTTACCTCTTGAACAAGAAGCTCTTGGAAGGTAGCGTTTCTTCTTTTGTAGCCTGCTGTCCCTACATTGGCAATATTATGAGAGATCGTGTCGATTTTTTTCTGCACCTGATTTAAGGAATTCGCTGCTGTAACCATGGAAAAATTCATTTTTTTCACCTGCTTCGGTTTTTACTTATTACTTATTGTTGTTTTATTTGATTGCACTGCTTACTGTGTTTCATTTGATGTGGCGGCGGTTGACCACATGTATAGATTTACCTCTGTTGACTAAGCTACCTTACTTTACACTCGGCCAATTTCAGTAACGGTTTTCTCTAGGCTCCGATCATACGCCTGTAAAACACGTTGGTTTGCTTCATATAATCTATACGTGCTCATCATTTCAGTCATTGTCGTTGTCAGATCTACGTTTGATCCTTCAATAAATCCTTGTCTAACCTGAAAATTATTTCCGTTCACAAACCCAACAGCTGCAAGATCCTGTAGAGCCCCTTCACCTTCAAAACGATATAGGCTGTTCCCTTCTTTTACAAGCTGTTCAGGCTCCTCTGTATAGGCTAATGCAAGCCTTGCAACAAGATTTTCTCCTAAAGGCGTGATCTGGTAAATGTCACCTGCCGCTGAAACGCGGAACTCTCCACTTAAGATCTGAATGGGCTGCTGAGCGTTGTTAAGCACATAGTAGCCTTCACTCGTTGTTAGATACCCTTGCTCATCAAGAGAAAACTGTCCGTTTCTTGTATAGCGTGTCTCTTCCGCACCAGTCTGAACTGAAAAAAATACATGCCCTTGCTGTCCTGTTTCTGGATTCAGAATATTAGGATCTACTAAAGCAATATCCAAAGGACGTCCTGTCTCACGAAGGTCACCAAGTCTAAAAAGCGGGATTCCCTCTTGAGCATAGACTCCCGTGTGTAAAACTCCAAGCGGTGTCATACCTTGCGTGGTTGGAACCCCTGTACCGTCCACATTAAACCCTTGTTCATCCCGAACGCGGTGCATCAAGATATCTGGAAACGCACGAAGGACAGTATTATCCTGTTTGTAGCCCGGCGTATCTACATTGGAAAGATTGTGATTCAGCTGCTCCTGCTTCCGTCCACTTGCCACCATTCCAGAGGTAGCGGTATAAATTCCTCTAAACATCTGTTCACCTCAATTTGTTTTCCCTAAACTGGTCTATTACTACTATTATCGTCCAATACAAAGAAAAACTTTAATCCTATTCCTAGGCTTTCACAAATTGATCTAAATTCTCTAGCATCATACCTGTACCCCTTGCCACACAAGTCATAGGGTCTTCAGCGACAAGCACAGGAACCTTTAATTCATCTGCTAAGAGCCTGTCCAATCCATGAAGCAGGGCTCCTCCACCCGTTAAAATAATGCCCCGATCAATAATGTCAGCTGATAGCTCAGGTGGCGTTTTTTCCAGGACGCTTTTGGAGGCTACTACGATACTGGCTACTTGCTCCTCAAGCGCTTCGTAGATCTCAGATGATTTTATAGTAATGGTAAGAGGAAGACCACTTACCATATCTCTTCCACGTATGTCCATTTCCTCCTGACGACCATTTGGATACACAGTAGCAATGTTTACCTTTACATCCTCTGACGTCCGATCTCCGATAAGGAGCTTATATTTAGATTTTATGTAGCTTTGAATTGCGTAATCAAAACGGTCTCCAGCCACTTTAATAGAAGAGGCGGTGACGATATCGCTCATGGATAGTACAGCTATATCCGTCGTCCCACCGCCGATGTCAACAACCATGTTACCGCTTGGCTGAGAAATATCCATTCCGGCTCCAATCGCTGCGACCTTTGGTTCTTCTGCTAAGTATACCGGCTTACCGCCACTTTTTTCTGCTGCTTCTCTGATCGCTTTCTGCTCTACTGAAGTAATATTGGCTGGGCAGCAAATGAGAATTCTAGGTGCTCTAAAGAAGCTTTTTACTCCTATTTTATGAATAAAGTGCTTTAACATCGCTTCTGTAATTTCAAAATCTGCAATCACACCGTCCCTTAGCGGTCTGACGGCTACAATATTTCCTGGTGTTCGCCCAACCATACGATGTGCCTCATGGCCAACCTCTAACACTTTTCCAGACTTCTGATCTATCGCTACAACGCTTGGTTCATTCAAGACGATTCCTTTGCCTTTTACATGGATGAGCACGTTTGCTGTGCCCAAATCAATCCCAATATCCCTACTAAACATCCTTTATCCTCCCTGTGTCATTCAACGATACGTTCATCATCCTTAAGAGACTCGTATAATTCGATTATTTTCTATAGTATTTATTCGCTACGACTAGGGAATTCTCCTTTTTTCTACAAAGAAAAACATTTATTTTTTGTGATATTTTGTGTAAAAATTGAATCCTTTGTCCTCAGAAACTGTCATTAAGATTTTATTTCAATAAATGACTCCGCCAGCTTCGGCTTGCCTGTGTGTTTATATTTAATTTTAGTCGCCTCTCCCCCCCTTAAATGACGCACAGATTTATGATATTCCAAGATCTTTCGGACTTCATTTGCTAGTTCTGGATTTATATCGGGTAGTCGTTCAGTTAGATCCTTGTGCACTGTGCTTTTTGACACACCAAATTCTTTTGCGATCGTGCGAACCGTATTACGCGTTTCAACAATGTACAGAGCGATCTTTAGGGTCCGCTCTTTGATGTAATCGTGCACTCCCCTCGCCTCCTGAGTTCAATTTAGTCTGATACATTATATTGGTCAAGGAGGGCATATATTCTATAAATCCAAGCCTGACAAGCTAAAAGAATTATTTTTTTTTATAAAATGCTGTCCTTTCCTTACGGTGCCTGACATGTTGTTAGACTCGTCCATTGCAGTAGACAAGGTTAGCAAGCTTTAGTAGACAAGGCTTACAAGCTGTGGGTGGAGAGTAAGTGGCTGTCGGACAAGACATACAAACTGTGGGTGAATAGCAACCGACTATCGGACAAGACATACAATTTTTGATGTGATGAGCAGGCAACTGGTAAGACCAGACTTACAGCTTTTGGTGTGATGACTGGGCGGCTGATAAGAGAAGCTTCTAAGGCTGACGATATACATATTTCTAGCAAGATTAGCTTGTGGTTTATGGCATAACTAGGTTCGCATAGAAGGATTAGTGCCATTTAGTTATGCCTTATTAGATCCATTCAGATGAATTAGTGTAATGTACTTAAGCCTGATAAAATCCGTTCAGATGAATTAGTGAGCTATGACAAATTATCAAATTGACTTCTAACGGTCATTTCAGACCCTTAGACTGGTTTTTTACTTCTTTTGATTTCTAACGGACATTTTAGACCGTTAGAGAGCAAATTATTCTGATTTTTATCCGATGAACCTTCTAAGGTGCAACTTTGTCCGTTAGAATTAACAGCCCTCAAAAAAGCATGGCTAAGATGCCATTTTGTCCGTTAGAAAAAGAGCTTGAATCAAGCCCCTTCTCAAACTACAAAATTGCATAAAAAGGCACCTGTCCCCACCAAGAACTGCACCCCGATTGTAAGACACAACCAACAATTGGAGATGCAATTTTCTATGGTGGAAAAGGCGCTTTTTGAGTTAACCTTTTTCAAATTACAAAGTACTTATTCTGCTGCACGCAAATATTTATTTGGATTAACCGGTTCTCCATTCTCATGTACTTCAAAGTGAACATGGACACCTAACTCCTTGTGCAGTTCATTGCGTCCAGCCTGACCAATCACATCACCTTGCTGTACTCGATCACCTTCACTTACTTGTACGTGCTCTAGACTTTGATAAACGGTCACTAGCCCATCCTCATGTTCAATTTCTACGTAATTCCCAACCAGTGGACTTTTATCTGCTAGAATAACCGTCCCTGAAAGGGCCGCATGAACATCAAAGCTTTCCACCTGGTCTTCCATAGCAAAGCTCACTCCACGACTAGGATAAAACGTATTATCGTATTCAACCATAGCCTGCAGGTTATCCTCCGCTGAGCTGACATCCTCGAAGTAGCTTAACACCACTTGCACGTTAACGTTATCGGCTACAGGCCGGATCATATCCTCCTGCTGGGTGTTTACAGGCATGGATTCATCGTCCAATGCTGTATCATCATCACGTTCTCCTACATTTACGTCATCTTCTGTATCAAACCCTAGCTCATTGGAATCAATGGCAAAATCGTTAGGGTTCTGATACCACGTAATGAGGGCAAGTATAAGAGCTGCAGCTACTAGATAGATGGCTGGGAAGAACCATTTCTTTTTGATCATTTTTTTCCATCCAGAAGAACCAGTCGAGCTTGGATTTGGGTATTGCTCTTCTTTCTGCTCTTCTGCAGGGTTGTTTTGATTTTGATCTTCTTTCATTTTTTCATCACCTCAGCAATCATTCTTGCCAGAATACTAGTGTTTATACATGCTGTGTGTGAAAATTTTTAGTGTACCCTTGAACGAAGATCTTATCCCTCTTCCCTATTGCCAGAATCTTTAATTCCTCGAAAAAAAGACCTGATTCTTTCAGCCACTAGCCTTGGCTGCTCTTGTGCCACAAAGTGCCCACCTGTATGCAGTTCTTCCCAGCTTAGAATAGTAGGAAAAAGTCGTTCAACATACTCTCTTGGCGGGCGTTCATGTGGCTGAGTAGCTGTTAAGGAAACACCTATAGGGACGGGAGAGCGATCAGTTGGCCCTGGCCACTTTGTATGCTGACCTTCAAAATAGTAACGATTCGCTGCGTTTATAGTTTGAGTAAACCAATAGATTGACACATTAGCTAGTAGGTCTTCTTTGTTGAAATGCTCTAACAGCTCTCCGCTTGGCGGGCTTGTCCAGAGGTACCATTTCTCTAGAATAAATGCGGCCAATCCTGCTGGTGAATCATTTAGTGCATACGCTAGCGTTTGGGGCTTAGTACCGAGAAGATGAGCGTAGCCACCTTCTTCGTTGTACCACTTCTTAGTGTAGGAGAGAAAATTCCGCTCCTCTTGAGAAAGCTTTTCGTCTGCTGAGATATATGGGCTAGGATTTCCAGGCGATGTTGTATGATAGCCTATGACCTGTTGTGGGTAATCCAAGCACAGCAAGCCTAAAACACTAGCTCCAAGATCATATCCGTGCGCAGCAAACTGGTTATAGCCTAACCCTTCCATTAGCTTCACTAGTAAGTAGGCTGCTTGTCGATCCTCGAAGCCTGCTTGCCTAGGGGAGGATGAAAATCCATGTCCAGGTAAGGATGGGATAATGACATCAAATGAGTCCTCTGGATCACCTCCAAACCTCTCAGGATGCGTCAGATATGGAATAAGATTAAGCATTTCATAAAAAGTACTTGGCCATCCATGGGGAATGATAAGGGGAGTTGGATTTGGTCCGCTTCCACGCTCATAAATAAAATGAAGCGCTATCCCATCAATATCTGCTTGATAATTGGCATAGGAATTGATTCGATCTTCAACGTTCTTCCAGTTAAATTCTGTCTTCCAATAATGGAGCATATCCTTCATAAATGCCAAGGGGATACCGTACTCCCATTGCGCCTCTTCTATTTCATCGGGCCATCTTGTATTCTGTAGCCTCTTTTTTAACTCTTCTATTTCTGTCTTATCAACACGAACAGTGTAAGGGCGGATATTCATATCGTATATTCTCTCCTTTGTATAGTAAGATGTCATATAGCTGGATTTTTTGCTAAACTAATAACGATAGATGATTAGAGAGTAGGGCTGAATGATTAGCTAATAACAATAACTAACCTATTAAAAAAAAATAAATGGTTAATAACCACTAAAAATATTTTAATGGTTAAGTCATTGGAAGTCAATTAAGTGTAGGAGCATTGTTATGAAAAATGAGTACAGCGAGCTTGAATTGATAGCCGATTTTATAAACACATATGACAAACGTAGGCGTTTCGAAGGAGACACGGGAATAGATCATCTCCAAAAGCCTGATCAGCTTTACAGCTGGCTGGTGGGGCAACAGCTTATTTCTAAACAAGACATGATCTCTGAAGAAGATCTCGAATTAGCTTTAAAGCTTCGAGTCGGAGCAAGAGAAGCCATTATGAATCATGACTCTTGTAATGACATTGAGGTATGTAAAGAGGCATTGCTAAATGAACTGGCTCAATCCTTTCACTTCTACCTAGTTTTCGAAAAAGGGTACGCCTTTCATAAGTCTACGGAAACAGGTGGAAAAAAAGGGGTAGCCAGCTTACTTGCTGTCATATTTGAAATAAAGAGGAACGGGCTATGGTCCCGTCTAAGGGTTTGTTCAGCAGAGGACTGTCAGTGGGTTTTTGTAGATCGTTCAAGACCTGGGACAGGGAAATGGTGCTCCATGAAGGCTTGTGGTAATAGGGCCAAAAACAAGACTTTTAGACAAAAACATAAACCCCTTGAATCTAACTCCTAAATGTACCAAAAACACCCTCACGTTCATCGTTTACGCGAGGGTGTTCACTATATAATTTTGATTATTTTTTACCTATAAAATTTTGTTTAATCGCTTAGACGAAAAGATGCTCTCCTATTTTTGCACGATCCAGTCCCGATAATCCTGCACGTCTATCCCTTGGTAATAATATTTTACTATTTCTTCAGCACCGTAGCCTTCTTTAGCCATGCCGTTTGCTCCCCACTGGCTCATGCCTACACCATGACCCCAGCCTTTTGTACGAATCACCAATTCTTGTCCATCAAGGTTAATATCAAAATGAGAGGAAGATATCTCTAATTTTTCTCGCAGATCCTTTCCACTAAACGTCTGATCACCGACCTTCACTTCCTTCACTCGGTTTCCAGCCGTACGAGATAATATGGCAGCAACAGGCTGATCCTGATTCGTGCTAGTCGTTTGAGTGAGTGTTACACCAAGCTTTTGCTGAAATTCCTGTATCCCCATTCGTATAACCTCTTCAAACCTAGGCGATTCCTCATCCCACGGGCTTTCAACACTCCGCAGATAAGGTAGCTCTGCATTCCAATAATCCTCAGAGTTTTCGGTGTACCCGTTAGATGTAGAAAAAAAAGTTGCTGTGATAGGCTTACCCTCATACGTTAGAACCTGTCCTACCGTTTCCATAACAGCCTGCTGAATCTTATTTCTATTTCTTTCATAATTAAATCCCCAACGCTCTTGGAGCTCTTCTTCATTTAAGTAGACCTGATGCTGAATCGTATCCGTCACCAAGGCTCCCTCAGGTACATCTGAAAAATCCTTTTCTACTAGGCGGCGGACAATATACGTCCTTGCAGCTAGCGCCTGAGCCTTTAGTGCTTCCAGCTCAAAATCAGTGGGCATCTCTGCGGCAACCACGCCTTGAATATACTCCTCTAGGTTAACCTGTTCAATGATTCCTTTGGCTTCTCGATAGACGGCAACTGTTATGATGGGGCCTTTTGTTGCTTGGGTCTGTTCTACCTGCTGTACGGTAGGCACCTCTTGAACTTGTCCAACGCCCTGTGGTATAAATTGGACAACGATCGCTGGAATGACAAGAATACATACAAGTATAATGGATGTAAATACGACTACTGACTTTACCATTTCTGATTCACTCCTATATCTGTTTTTTCGAAGATGGACAACAACATCTACCTCAAAACATGATATGAAAGGAATGAATGAAATATGATGATTGAATCTTTGAATCTATTATTTTTTTAATCAGAAAGCTAGTGCCTCCACAGCAGGAACATTATATCCAGACTAGTTTTTTAGTTTCTTGAGCTCGGCCTCTACTTCCACAAGCCTAGACTCCATATTACTTAGACGTCTATTTATAGCATAAAACATAGGGGAGAAAACGATAGCAATTATAATAACCCATCCGAATCCCATCACAAATCACTCCTTCTAGGTTAAACTGTACAATACAGAGCATATCATCTACACTTAATAACCGTAAAGCCACAAAGGAGGACCACGACAATAATGAATATTTTATCAACAAAGGAGCTGTCGCAGGATAGCCTTATCGACTTTTTCACTGAGCATTGGGGTAGCCCCGAAATGGTCATATCGAGCGGTACATACGACTGCAGTACGTTAGACGGATTCGCTGCTTTAAATCAAGAAAAGCAGATTGTTGGACTCGTTACTTATATCTTGAAGGAAGCAGAATGTGAAATCATTTCTTTAGACAGCTTAGAAGAAGGAAAAGGGATCGGGACTTTATTGGTACAAAAAGTGGAGGAAGCTGCTCTTCAGCATAAACGGAAGGTGATTACCTTGATTACAACCAATGATAATTTGCACGCCTTAAAGTTTTACCAAAAACGTGGATATATGTTATCAAAATTGCATTTGAATGCGGTAGAAAAGGCTAGAGAAATTAAGCCTGAAATTCCTATGGTCGGAAATGACGGAATACCTATTAGAGATGAGATTGAGCTTAGGAAGGCGATGGCTATTGCTAAGCTCTGACAATCTCTCCGGCTTCTTGCTTTGATAAGTATATGATTTGAATGTATCCCTATTTTTCTAGGTACAAAGTGTCAAATAGGTTTGTCCACTTATATGTCAAATGCAATAATACACTTAATTTTATATTTTCTTTACTATAATTGGATTCTAAATGCGAAAATGCACTTATTTTTTAAAAATCAATAAAAAAAGTGATATTTATACAAATTAATTGCACTTTTGCAGTTAATATATTTTTCATGAAAAATGTTGTGGTGTTAAGTGTATTTTTGCATTTAATTTCTTAAATTTAGCTGGTTTTGTTGGTTTATTTTTTTAAGCATCCATGTTTGCCTCTGATAAAGAAAGATATCATTCCACCAACCGAATGCAACAAAAAGCACTTAGAGGTTTCTCAATCCCTAAGTGCTTATCTTTCACAAATTTAAATTGATAAAAAGTTTTTCTTATACACAGTTTTTTTAACTTTGCATTAACACATGGTTGGAAAGAATTTATTAAAAACTCGCTATACCTATAAAGAAATATTAATTAAGCAAACGAAGCGGAAGGCTTCACCGCAGCCGTTAAGGCTGGTGCAATTTCTTTTTCTACTTCTGCTTCTGTTACTGTGAAATGCTTAGTACGACCTTCAGCATCCACACGCTCTAGCTGAGCGCCAATTCCCATAAGCTTCTGTACGATGTCCTCATAGCCTCGATCAATATGCTGTAGCCCACTAACCTCGGTAAAGCCTTCAGCTACAAGACCAGCTAATATCAGAGCCGCTCCAGCACGTAAATCTGTCGCTGTCACCTTTGTACCTTTAAATGGTGTAACTCCTTTAATAAAGGCTGAGCGTCCTTCAATTTTTATATCTGCGTTCATACGCTTGAACTCTTCCACGTGCATAAAGCGGTTCTCAAACACCGTTTCTGTGATGACACTAGAGCCTTCAACTGTACAAAGTAAAGCAAGCATCTGAGCTTGAAGATCCGTTGGGAATCCAGGGTGTGGTAAGGTCTTGACGTCCACAGCCTTTAGCTTTTTGCCTTCTGCATTGACCTGAATGCCGTCTTCCTGCTCCTGAACCTCGACACCCATTTCTGTTAACTTCGCAATTAAAGGATATAAATGATGGCCAATTGCCCCTTCAATAAATAAATTACTTCTGGTTAACGCAGCAGCGATCATATAGGTTCCAGCTTCAATTCGATCTGGAATGACTGTGTGTTGAACTCCAACGAGCTCTTCAACACCTTCAATTCGAATGGTCCCTGTTCCTGCTCCCCGAATCTTTGCTCCCATAGCATTCAAATAGTTGGCAAGATCAACAATTTCAGGCTCCTCCGCAACGTTTTCGATGACCGTTGTTCCTTCGGCCAAGGCGGCAGCCATGATAATGTTTTCCGTAGCACCAACACTTGGGATATCCAAATAAATCTTAGCCCCTTGTAGCCTTCCATCCACCTTAGCTTCAATAAAGCCGTTACCTAGGGTCACTGTAGCTCCTAATGCCTCAAAGCCTTTAAGGTGCTGGTCAATAGGTCTAGAACCAATCGCACAGCCCCCTGGTAAAGCAACTTTAGCTTTGCCAAAGCGAGCTAATAATGGCCCCATGACTAAAACGGATGCTCTCATTTTACGAACAAATTCATATGACGCTTCGGTTTGTAGCTCATGCGTTGCATTTATCGTTATGCGTCCCTGCTGGAAGCTTGCTTCTACATTTAATTCCTTTAGTACTTGTATAATGGTGAATACATCATCTAGTGCTGGAACTTCATCAATCATGCTATTTCCTTTGGCTCCTAGAATCGATGCGGCAATGACAGGTAAAACAGCGTTTTTTGCTCCGCTCACTTTTATTCTTCCTGACAATCGCTTCCCACCATGGACAATAATTTTATCCAATTCATTCCCCTCCGCGTATAAGACTTGTTGAACCTGTTAATGCTCTGTTAAGATTAGCGGATAACCTAGGGTTACTCGGGTTTGTTCAGCGATAGCATTGTAACGTGCAGATAATTGTACGTTCGTGATATCTTGCCCTACAGAAAGGATCTGATTTCCCCAAGCCGGTATATATCCTGTTACACTTAGAAAATTCGTATCTGAAACAACATGTGAAAGGTTTCCATTATAGGCATCCATAATCCAATTTGTGAAGGTATCCTGTGCTTGA
Source organism: Bacillus horti (assembly GCF_030813115.1). NCBI lineage: Bacteria > Bacillati > Bacillota > Bacilli > Caryophanales > Bacillaceae > Caldalkalibacillus > Caldalkalibacillus horti. The sequence goes on from NZ_JAUSTY010000008.1 coordinate 193,731, forward strand.
TCCAAATGTAAGAGCATTGGATCTGCTACTCCTTCTATCGTTGTAAATACTTCATATTCAGGCGTAAATTGTTCACTAATCCGTTCTTCTAATTCTTCTATGTGAGGCACGTATGTATCCCACATATTGATGGATTTATCCCCTGACCAGACCAAGATAAAATTCGTGATACTGTGTCCTTTGTGGGGGTATGAGTAGAGCTGGAGTTGTAGAACAGTATCCTGCTCCTCTTTTGTCCAGGACTCTTGAAGAATCGGATGATCTGAAGCAAAATTATTCTTCATCAAATCAGCTTCAGAAGTATCTTTCTCACCAAATGGGCGAGGCGATGAGTTTATCCAAGCCAAAGCGTTCTCCTGCTGCTCATAAGGGATCTGTCCTCTCCAAACGACCGACCACTTGAGCTGCTCTAGCCCTTCTTGTTCAGCAACGCTGTAAAGCTCCTGAGTTATTTCTCCTATAGACGGAAAAGCTTGATCTATTGTCATACTATGCACCTGTAACCCAGTGTGCGCCAAAAAAATCAAACACAACCCACTTAAACCACGTTTCACCCAGCTTGCCTTCAAACGTTTTCCTGACAACGTCATTTTTCTCTCTCCTCATCGTCACTTTCTTATTCCCATTTTCTCCATCTTACAAACAGACATACTTGAAAAAATCTGTCTTTTCTCGACATCTTGTCGAAAAATCCTTGTTAATGGAGGGGAAATCCACGATGAGTTTAGGTAAATAAAGTTGTCCAATTTTTTCATTATCAGCTTACACGACATCAGAATATGTATCTTAGCATAGTGGTCCAGTTCAAATATTCTATAAAAAAGCTAGCTACACCATGTCCGATAAAAACGGAGAGTAAAAGCTGTAAAAGCTTGGCTTGTACGCTGTTCACATTGCGGATAAATAAGTCAAACTTAAACACCTGCAACGCCCACCAGCTAATGGCGATAAACACAAGCGAAACAACCATATTAAACATGGCCGCACTAGCTAGTGCATTTCCAGCAGCATCCCACATACGAGCACCTCTCTTTATTTCACATATTCATTTATTTTATTTCGACAATTTTCATCCAAGTTCCTTTAAATTCCTTCAAATGACTTTAAATATACCTTATAGGTAATCATTACAATGTGAATGACTACACGAAACCTTACAGCAATAAAAACCTCATGAATCCATCAGAAAAACTTTGATAAAAATTCATCACTAAAATTCATTTTAGTAAGTACTCGTGCAACACAAAAAACATCGTCATAAGCAGACTAAATAAAAGTCCTAGCTCCATCTTCCAAAGCTAGGACTTTAATCCTTGTCATCTTAGCATATTAAGTTTATCTTAGGACAGTTTAATTGTAAAGTGGTTATTTTGTGACCACTTCCTTAACCAACCTTATCGATTTACGATTTGAAAGATCTCGTTCACATTAAAATTCGTATCGATAAATTGGATCGCACCTGAAGGCATAATTCCTAACAGGATAGTACCTACTAAACAGATCACAACCACAACACCTATACTTGGCGCTAAGCGTAATGGCTCTTCTGTCTCGCCTGCACGCATGTACATTTGACGAATAATTTTAAAGTAGTAATAGTAAGAAATAACACTTGTCAGAATCATTACAGCTGGCAGCCAAATGTTACCTGCCACGATTGATCCCATGAAGATGTAATACTTACCAAAAAATCCGGCAGTGATTGGTAGTCCCGCTAATGAAAGCAAGAACACCGTCATAGCTAAGGCCGTTAAAGGAGAGCGATGATATAGCCCTGCGAAGCCTTTAATATCCTCTGTACCTGTTTTACGTATAATCGTTTGAATGATGGCAAACGCACCAAGATTCATGAATAAATACGCTAGTAGGTAGTAAAGCATAACATCAAGCAGAATACCGCTCACGACCGTAAGGGGAACAAGGATATACCCCGCTTGAGCAATACTTGAGTAAGCAAATAAGCGTTTGATGTTCGTTTGCTTGAGGGCCACTGTATTCCCGATGATCATGGAAGCAGCTGCCGCTAACCCAATATAGAACGCTACATCATAGATAAAGAAGTCTCCTACCTCAGGGGCAAGTCCTGTATTCGCATAAATCGGTAAAAAGCTAACTAGGAAAAAGCGTAAAATCATCGCAAATCCAGCTGCTTTAGATACTACGGACAAAAATGCTGTAATAGGAGTTGGTGCTCCTTGATACACGTCCGGTGCCCACATATGGAAAGGAACAGCTGAGATTTTAAATGCCAGACCTACAAAAGTTAGGATCGTAGCGAAATAAATCAGGAAATCATAGCCTTGGTTAAAAGCAAAGTTTAAACCATTTGCGATTTCGAATAAATTTGTTGTTCCAGTTAGTCCATAAATGAAGGACATTCCGTATAGCATTACAGCCGTAGCAATCCCACCTGATACAACGTACTTAAACGCAGATTCATTGGACAAAAGATTTTTCTTTTTGATTGCCACGAGAATGTAAGAGGAGATGGATAACAGCTCAAGACCGACAAACATTGTAATCATATCGGCCGAGGACGCTAGCATCATCGCTCCTAGAATACCTGTTAGCATAAGGTAATAATACTCACCCTGATACTCAATTTCATTTTTCCTATAATCATCCATAGCCATGATAAAGACTAATGCAGCACCACCAAGGAATAAAAGCTTAAATCCGTTAGCAAATCCGTCTAAGCGGTACGTGTCGTACAAAATCTCTTGTACGGGCTGACCAATGTTTTGAAAGACGAAAAAGATAGCAAGCAGGATACCGCCAAGTCCAATCCAAGCAATGATTTTGCGGTTCACTTTTTCCTTCATGAATAAATCAAGTAAGGATAAAAATGTAGCTAAGCCTAGGATAGTAAATTCAGGAGCCATAATCCTCCAAGGATAACTTAAAAGCGTTTCTAAATCCATTTGGTTACCCTCCTATCCTAGATAATATAGTTTGTACGGAAACATCTAAGGTCTCGCTTAAAATGCTTGGGTACACACCAATTAAGATAATGAGACCAAGCAGAACAACCATTGGAATGACTTCAAAGCCCTTCGCATCTGGTAAAGCTCCCAGTCCTTCCTTCGTTGGCCCGAAGGTTGTGTTTAATACAGCACGAAGTAAGTAAACAGCCGTTAAAATAATTCCTAACACCCCAACAGCAGCCACAATCGGCATCGTTTCAAATAGACCTAAGAACGCTAAAAACTCACTGACAAATCCACTCATTCCTGGTAAGCCAAGGTTAGCCATCGCGGCAGCAAGCAGGATTCCTGAAATGAATGGCATGCTTTTAGCAAGACCACCTAGCTCTGGAATCATCGTTGTTTTTGTACGCTCATAGATGATACCGATGATAAAGAACAACAGGGCAGAAATCAGACCATGAGAAATCATTTGGAATACAGCCCCTTGTAATCCACTGTAATTGAGGGCAGCAATCCCTAATAGGACGATTCCCATGTGTGAAATACTTGAATAGGCAAGAACCATTTTAAGATCCTTTTGTACGAAAGCAAGCACCGCACCATACAAGATGTTAATGACGCCTAATATCGCTAAAAAGAACGCAGCTGCCGTTACCTGCTCAGGAAATACACCTACCCCGATACGCATTAATCCGTAGCCCCCAAGCTTTAAGAGAACCCCAGAGTGAATCATAACAATAGCTGGTGGTGCTTGAACGTGTACCTTAAGCATCCAAGTGTGTAGTGGGAAAATCGGAAGCTTGATCCCGAACGCAATAAGTAATGCTACAAACACACCTAGCTTAAAGCCTTCTGAAAGTAATGGAATATCATTGACAAGCATTGTTAATGCTTGAATATTCATCGTGCCTGTCGTCATAAACAAGGCAACAAAAGCAATTAACATAATGGCTGAACCGATTCCGTTATAGATTAAGAAGGTGTTGGCTGCCTTTTCCTTCTTTAAAAAGCCCCATATTCCGATTAAGAAGTACGTCGGAATAATCGTTAGCTCGAAGAAAATAAAGAACAGGAATAGGTTCATAGACATGAACACACCGAACATTCCCACCTGAAGTAGGAAGAATAAGATGAAGTATTCCTTCCAGCGCTTTTTAATGTAGATAGAGGCTAAAGCTGCAAGCAGACCGATAACCGCGGTAAGCAATATTAAAGATACCGCTAAGCCATCCACTCCAAGCTCATAAGGAATTTGCAGGTATTGCTCTGTCCCCGATTGAACACTAAACTCAATCCATGTAAAGGAGTGCTCAAATTGATACCCTTCCGCATTAAAGTCAAACGCTACAAAAAGCACTAAAGACAATAGCAACGGAATGAGGGAAGCGATAATTCCAATACTTTTAATGACACCAGCCTTCTGCTTATTGACAAAGCACAAAGCCAAAACACCTAATAGCGGGGAGAATACTAATATCGTTAAAAGATAATCCATAAGATTCATCCTACACGCCCCCCCTGATTAAGAATACGACGAGCAATAGAACAAATCCTAAAAAGATTCCTATCCCGTACGTTTGAACCTGACCGTTCTGAAACTTAGCCCCGATACTTCCAACACCTTGTGTCACAGAAGCAGCAAGCTTAACTAATCCGCCAATAATGAACTTGTCGAATAGCGCTAGGAGGGAACCAAGTCCTTTTAATCCACGAACGAAGACAAAGTGATACGCTTCATCCACGTAATATTTACGATAAACTGTTTGGTATAAGGCAGGAACCGCCTTAGCCAAGCCTTCTGGACGAATGGAATTCTTCCAATACATCGCTCCAGCTAACAGAATCCCTAATACAGAAGCTCCAATCGCTACAAACATAATCCATCCAGGACCATAAGCCTCTGCGCCATACGTTGGAGCTGGACCACTCACTAACCAATCCCCTAAGAATGTACCGAACCAGTGTGTATGTGTAAATCCAGCAAAAATAGCTAGGACACCAAGTACAACCATAGGGAAAATCATCGTACCTGAAGACTCATGTGCTTTTCGAACATGCTCACTTCTAGCTTTGCCCGTAAAGACCATGAAGAATAATCTGAACATATAAAACGCTGTGAAAAACGCTGCAATAACAGCTACCCAAAACAGTCCATAGCGTCCGTCTGCCCATACGCTAAGCAGAATTTCTTCCTTCGAGAAGAACCCAGCAAACGGAGGAATACCGGCAATCGCCAAGCATCCAATTAGAAAGAGTGGTGCCGTCCATTTTAGTTTCTTATATAAGCCACCCATTTCACGAATATCCTGAGTATGAACCGCATGGATGACACTTCCTGCTGCAAGGAATAACAGTGCCTTGAAAAATGCGTGAGTCATTAAATGAAACACACCGGATACATACCCTGCCGCTCCTAAAGCAAGCATCATAAATCCAAGCTGACTGACCGTTGAGTAAGCAAGTACTCTTTTAATGTCGTTCTGAACAAGACCAATAGATGCGGCAAAAATAGCCGTAAACGCACCTACGTAAGCTACCACATTAAGTGCAACCTCAGATGCAGCAAATAATGGAAACAAAGCCGCTACCAAGTAAACTCCAGCCGCTACCATCGTTGCCGCGTGAATTAAAGCACTGACAGGGGTAGGTCCTTCCATCGCATCAGGAAGCCAGGTATGCAATGGAAATTGCCCTGATTTTCCAATAGCTCCGACAAAGATAAGTAAAGCAATCAGTGTAACGATACCGCCATCTAGCTGATTTTCCTGAACAGCCTGGAAGATCACATTTAAATCAAAGCTTCCTACGTTCCAGAAGATCAGAATAATACCGATGAATAATCCTACGTCACCAATACGTGTAACGATAAACGCTTTTTTCGCTGCTGCCTTTGCCTCTGGTTTGAAATAGTAAAAACCAACAAGCAAAAAGGAACAAACCCCTACAAGCTCCCAAAAGATGTACACTTGCAGTAGGTTAGGCGATAAAACTAAGCCTAGCATTGAAAATGTAAATAAGGATAAATAGGAATAGAAGACTGGATATCTTTCGTCTCCCTCCATGTAGCCTCTTGAGTAAATATGTACTAGTAAACTAACAAGAGTCACAATGACTAGCATTAATGCATTTAATGGAGTTACTTCAAACCCCATGGTGATAACCCTATCCCCTAGTGAAAGCCACTCTAGCACCACAGGGATATGTTCGTCAATTCTTATCCTCTCCAGTAAGGTCATAACCGCTATGACAAACGATCCTCCCATAAAAGCTATTCCTACCCATGCGGAGGCTTGCTTTAGCTGGCGACCAAAAGCCACAAGTAAAATAAAGGCTAAGAGCGGAAGGAGAGGTATTAACCAAGCATATTCAATCATTCGTTTCTACCCCCTATCGCTTCATCAAGTCCATCTCATCTACATTCACCGTAGCTCTGTTACGGTACAAGGCGATTAGAATGGCTAGTCCAACAGCTACCTCAGCAGCGGCTACAGAAATAGTAAAGATGGTGAAGACCTGTCCTGTAATATCAGGATGTAGCCCTAATTTGGCAAAGGCAACCAAATTAATATTTACAGCATTAAGCATAAGTTCAATACAGATTAAAACCATAACTGAATTTCTTTTCGTCAGCGCTCCATACAGTCCGATACAAAACAAGAACGCAGCTACGATTAGGTACGTTGCTAAAGGTACACTAGTCACTCTTTTCACCTTCTTTTGTTACGACTGGGTCATCCTTCTTAGCTAGAATAATAGCTCCGATTAAAGCTACTAAAAGAACAACAGACACTAGCTCAAAAGGAATAACATATTTGGCAAAAAGCTGCACACCAATTTCAGCCGTATTCGATTCAACGAAGCTCTGATTTTGAGGCGTCCAATTAATCGAAAAGATTGCTTTAAGCGAGATTAAAAAGAAGCCTACAACAATGAGTCCAGCAAAAATCTTATGTCCTACCCTACGTGTTTCATCCTGATCATCATGCTTAGTTAGCATGATTCCGAATAGCATAATAATCGCAACGGCTCCACCGTATATCAAGACCTGAGCAAAAGCGATAAATTCAGCCTCTAGCAGAATGAATAGCCCGGCGATACCTAGAAACGTTAGCGCAAGAGCGATGACCATGTGGACAACCTTCGTTAGATTAATCATCAATATGGCTCCAGCTAACGTAAGCACAGCAAGCACTAAGAAGGCGATCATTTCACCACTCACGGCTTATTCACCTCTCTTGTGCTGTCCGTATTCTCATGCAACCACTGTAGGTCCTTAAACAGATCATCCCTGCTATAGGAGGAAAGCTCGAAGTTGTTAGACATAACAATCGCTTCTGTCGGACAAACCTCGGTGCATAGGTCACATAGAATACAGATTTCAAAATTAATGTCATACGTATCGATAATTTTCTTTTTGTTGTTCGGATCCGGATGTGGTTTACCTGTCAGTTGGATACAATCTGTGGGACAGATGGCCGCACATTGGTTACACACGATACATTTTTCAGGATAAAAATGCTGAATTCCTCTAAAGCGGTCAGGCATTTCTACCGGCTGATCAGGATAAGAATAAGTGACTTTTTTCTTTGCTAGATTTTTGAGGGTAAAACCTAAACCCTTCACTATACCAAGCATGAGATCACTTCCTTTAGTAAATTAATGTTCATTGTCTATTTGAAGAAAAGCTCCTTGATAATTGCCGTTACGAATATATTTAATAGCGCAATTGGCAATAGAACCTTCCAACCCATTTCCATCAGATGATCCGCACGCAAACGTGGTAATGTGGCACGTAACCAAATAAAGAAAAAGATCATAAAGGAGAACTTAAGGGCAAACCATAGTGCTCCTGGAATATACGTTAAGAATGGCAAAAGCTCTGGGAATGGCGGATGCCAGCCACCTAAGAATAAAACGGTGATCAAAGCGGCCATCGCAAACATATATACATATTCGGCTAGCATAAAGATGGCAAAACGAAACCCACTATACTCAACATGGTATCCAGAAACAAGCTCTGATTCTGCTTCCGCTAAGTCAAACGGTGTCCGATTTAATTCCGCTACTGCCGCAACCACGAAGACTAGGAAGGCAATAGGCTGAAGTAAAATAAACCAGAAATGATTCGCTTGCGTCTCCACAATCGTATTTAAATTCAAGCTTCCACTGATTAAAATGACACCGATAACGGACATAACGAGCGGAATCTCATAGGAAATCATTTGAGCCACCGCACGCATTCCACCGATCAACGCATACTTATTGTTTGACGCCCATGCTCCGGCCATAATACCGAGTGTAGAAAGACCTGAAATGGCGATGTAGTAAAGCAAGCCTACACCGATATCTGAGAAATAAAGCTTATCTGTAAAAGGAATAACTGCTAGTATTAGAAATGAAGGTACAAAGGCAATCACAGGTGCTATGATAAATAATGGACGATCCGCTTTATGTGGAATCGTATCCTCTTTTATTAATAGCTTTAGCACGTCCGCTGCCGTTTGCAAGAGACCTAGTTTTCCTCCAGTACGGTTAGGACCAATACGTCCCTGCATATATCCAATAACCTTCCGCTCTGCTAGGATGGCATACGTAACAAAACCTAGCACGATTACAAGCAAAACAGCAGAAAAGACAATCATTAATAGAAAGTTGAGCCATGATGGCGGTGAAGCTAAGAGCTGCTCCATCATCATCCATCCACCTCCCCAAGTATGATATCTGTTCCACCTAAAATCGTAACCAAGTTAGCTACATTTTGCCCCTTCAACAATTCAGGAAGAATCTGTAGATTATAGAAGGAAGGCCTTCTAAACTTTATGCGGTAGGGCTGAGGCTTTCCTTTACTATGAATGTAGCAGCCCAGCTCTCCTCTTGGAGATTCAATACGCACGTACGTTTCTCCAGCAGGTGGACGAATAATTTTAGGCACCTTACCCATGATCTCTCCATCCTCTGGAAATTGCTCAACAGCCTGCTCTAAGATACGCAGTGTTTGTTTAATTTCTTCCATTCGGATGACATAGCGTCCATACGCATCACCACGATCTGATGTTGGTACATCAAAGTCAAAGCGATTGTAAATGCTATAGGGCTCATCTTTACGTAAATCCCACTTCACACCTGTACAACGTAGGTTTGTTCCACTGAGGGAATATTTTATCGCTGTGTCCGCATCATATTTACCTACGCCTTTTACACGACTTAGGAAAATTTCATTACCACTTACAAGCTGATGATATCCCTCTAGCTGCTCGTACATATATGGAATAAATTCTCTAACCTTTTGAACCCATCCTTCAGGCGCGTCCCACTTTACTCCGCCAACTCTCATATAGTTAAAGGTTAGCCTAGCTCCACAGAGCTCATTGAGCAGGTTAATGACCATTTCTCTTTCTCTAAATGCGTATAGGAATGGACTCATAGCTCCTAAATCTAGCAAATATGTCCCGAACCAGACCAGGTGACTGGCTACACGTCCTAATTCCATAGCCAAAACGCGAAGGTATTCCGCACGCTCTGGAATTTCGAGATTCATCATTGTTTCAACGGCATGACAAACAACATAATTTCCTGTCATAGCAGAAACATAGTCCATACGATCCGTATATGGAATGATTTGTGTATAGTTTAAATCCTCAGCTAGTTTTTCAGTTCCACGGTGTAGATATCCGATAACAGGAGTTGCCTCTGTTATAATCTCACCGTCAATTTTAAGTACCACACGAAATACCCCGTGTGTACTAGGGTGTTGAGGGCCTACATTGATAAGCATTTCCTCTGTACGTATCATAAGCCTCTACACCTCCTCATCAAATTGTTCGTAATCTTTTCTTAGCGGATAGCCTACCCAATCATCTGTTAATAGGATACGAGTCAAATTAGGGTGACCTGTAAACTGGAATCCGAGTAAGTCATACATTTCCCGCTCAGGCCAGTTAGCCCCAGGCCAAATTGGTGTCACAGAAGCAACCGTAGCTTCCTCACGCTCCACCTTTACTCGAATAGTAATCGACTGCTTTAACTTATAGGAATAGAAGTGTGCATACAGCTCTAAATGGGTCTCAAAATCTGATCCATGTAAATCAGATAAAAAGTCAAAGCTGAGCTGTTCATTATGCTTTAGGAATTGGGCAACCTCATGCCACTGCTCCCTCTTAATAACCAGTGTTGGAGCGTCCTTTGCCAGCTCATTTATGTATGCTTCTTCCACAACATCTTCGCCAATATGCTCCTTAATCACTTTCACATATTTATCAAGATACGGCTGGTTCACAGATGGCTCTTTAGGCTTCGCCTCTTCCTGAGCATCAGCTTTGCCTGCTTTGGCTCTCGCTGCGGCGGCTGCGGCGGCTTTCGCCTTTGCTGCTGCAATCGCTTTGGCCTTGGCGTCATCATCACCCTCAGCTGACTCCCCTTGTGCCCCGGCTTTCGCTTTGGCTGCTGCCGCTGCTTTTGCCTTTGCTGCTGCTGCGGCCTTTGCTTTCGCTATAGCCTTCGCCTTCTCATCATCGCTTGCTCCTTCAGCTCCGTCAGCCGCTCCACCGTCAGTTGCTCCAGCACCCTGACCTTCTGCTTCTGCCTTCTGCTTCGCCGCTTGAGCTTTCGCTTTAGCTGCTGCCGCTGCTTTTGCCTTCGCTGCTGCGGCGGCCTTCGCTTTCGCTATAGCCTTCGCCTTCTCATCATCGCTTGCTCCTTCAGCTCCGTCAGCCGCTCCACCTTCGGTTGCTCCAGCACCCTGACCTTCTGCTTCTGCCTTCTGCTTCGCCGCTCGAGCTTTCGCTTTAGCTGCTGCCGCTGCTTTTGCCTTTGCTGCTGCGGCAGCCTTCGCTTTTTCATCCGCGCTCGCAGAGCCTGAGCTCTCAGCTGGCTTTTCTGTATCAGCTTCTGCTGCTGGCCCCTCGGCTTGAGCACCGTCACCAGCCTCAGCCGCAGCGTCCTTCTTCTGCTTCGCCTCTTGGAACTTGCGCTTCGCTTCCTCTACGGCACGACGCTTCGCCTCTTCTGGTGACAAGCTTTCTTCTTTAGCTTCTGCCGCAGGTGCAGCATCTTCTTGTGATTCTTCCGCAGGCTTCTCTGCTCCGCTTTCGGCAGCAGGTGTTTCCTCAGAAGAAGTCACTTCAGCTGCTGCTTCTTTTGCTTGATCCTCAGCACCCGCTTGCTTAGCAGCGTCCTTCTTCTGCTTCGCTTCTTGGAACTTACGCTTTGCTTCTTCTACCGCACGGCGCTTCGCCTCCTCTGGTGAAAGCTCCTCAGAGGACTGATCTCTATCCTTGTTGTTTTCCTCACTCATCGACTAGTCACCCGCTTTCCAGTCTTCGCTTCATATCTGATCTTCTCTTGAAGCTTATTGATGCCGTAAATTAAAGCGGCTGGGTTAGGCGGGCAGCCTGGAATGTATACATCAACAGGAACAATCTGATCGACACCTTTTACAACGGCATACGATTTAATATAGGGTCCTCCTGCAGTAGCACAAACTCCCATGGCAATCACATACTTTGGCTCTGGCATTTGATCATACAATCTTCTTAATAATGGCGCCATTTTCTTTGTTACAGTACCTGCCACAATCATAACGTCAGAATGACGAGGTGACGCACGAAAGATAACACCATAGCGATCCAAATCATAGTGAGCTGCCCCAGTACCCATCATTTCAATGGCACAGCAAGCAAGACCAAACGTCATTGGCCAAAGAGAATTACTTCTAGCCCAAGCCTTGACTTGGTCAATCGTTGACATAAAAACGGTTCGTTGTAGCTCTTCATGCTCTTCTGGAGTAATATTATCAAGCTTTAATTCCATTTTAACACCTTCTTTTTCCATGCATAAATTAGTCCGACAATAAGCAGGACAACAAAGATAAGCATTTCAATCAAAGCAAAAAACCCTAAACGATCATAGGCGACCGCCCAAGGATACAAGAAAACGGTTTCTACATCAAAAATAAGAAATAACAAGGCAAAAACATAGTAGCGCACATTATAACGGACCCAGCTTGTACCAAATGGATCAACTCCACTTTCATACGTAATTTGCTTTTCCGGCAATGGGTTGTTCGGTCTTAAAAGCCGCCCGAACGTCAACGCTACGATAGGTAGAATGATCCCAATAATTAAAAAAGCAGCAACGGCTAAATAATTATTGTGATAAATGTTTAACCAATCCATATTCTACTCCTCCCGTACCTGTCCTTTAGGTTCATTCATTCTACGTTTTTTATTCGTTAAAGAGGCGCTTATTTAACAACGATAAATCATCATTTATTATATCAAATAGGTATAACGGTGTCTAACACAGTCGTCTTCATTTTTCAGCAGTTTTGCCCTGCACATTTCTAGGAACACTCACGCAGAATTCTGTTGGCCTCTTTAGCTATCGTTCCTTTCACTTCCATTGTCTCAGCATGAAACAAAACCTACAAACTCATCATAGGGTAAAAAGTCGAACTTTGCTGTGACAGATGTTACTTTTATTCCTTTTATACTAAGAAAATGATCTAGCTTTTTAAGAAAGATAGTCTAGCATTTTAATGAAAGAGAACAAGCAGCTATCTTTCGATAGGCTGCCCCTTCTTACTACTATATCGGCTTAATTGGAACACATATTTCGCACAAATTCTTGATCAACAGCTCACCAGTGTATCTTTCTATAATAGGAGTATTGTCAATCTTATAACCAAGTCTTTCAATAGTAGGTAGAAGCTTAGCCCATGCTCTCTGAATATCTTCCGCAGTATGCATAACCGTACAAACGGCATAGCTTCCACCAGCTAGCTCACTTTCCAAAATGGATTCATCCAGTGGATAATCCTCTGCAATGGCAATACAAGCATCATATCTACACTGTTTAGGAGGTGTTATTTCAGGATTATCCTGTGGAATTCCATAGAGGACAGCTCTATCTGTAAGTAAGCCTCTTTCTTCTGCCCATTTTTTAAGCTGTACCATCGCTTCATAATTGGTAGTTCCATAAGGTCCAACTTTTCTAACATAGGCAAGACGGTGCTTGAGCATTGTTTCAAGTTTAATATCCATGTCATCATTCCCCTTTACTTAATCTATTTAAGACAATTCGAATGATATCATGGTATAAAATTGATTTCCTTACATTTTTTAAAAAATTAATTTTTTCTATTATTCATCCCCATATTCGTTTCTTCGGGATTTTTGTTAAAATGGAGATAGATTCTTAAAAGAAGAGGTGGCATATGAAATGAAGCTAGAATTCAAGGCACTAGGGGATCAAGGACTACAGATTATTTTTGGACAAGAAATAGATGAAAAGATCTGTATGCAGATTCAGGCTTTTGCTTCTCTTTTGGCTAAGCAAATGAAACATAAATCTCTTCCAGTTCGTGAATATGTACCTGCTTATACAACATTAAGTGTTTATTACGATGCCCTACAAATCACGTACAACGAAATGGTTCAGGTAATGAAGCAGTTAGTCAAAGACCTTGAAGTATTAGATGCCCATACACCTCATGTTTATGATATTCCAACCTTATACGGGGCAGAGTTCGGGCCAGATTTAGCCGATGTAGCCGCTCATAATCAGTTATCTGAAGAAGAGGTCATCCGCATTCATGCAGAGAAGCCTTATCTTATCTATATGCTTGGATTTACACCCGGCTTCCCTTATTTAGGTGGTATGTCAGAGCGAATTGCTGCCCCACGATTAGCTAATCCTAGGGCGAAAATAGCTGCCGGATCAGTAGGAATAGCAGGAGAGCAAACAGGTATATATCCTTTAGAAACACCTGGTGGATGGCGTATCATAGGACGGACACCCGTTAGGCTCTATCAACCAGAATTGGAGCAGCCTTTTCTCCTTCAAGCAGGAAGCTATATTAAATTTGTTTCTATTGATGCGGGGAAATATGAGGAGCTAGAAGGAATTTGGAAGAAGAATCAAGAAATTAGCCTGGTAAGCTATCCAAAAAATCATATACACGCTGATTAAACAGGTCAGGCTGACACAAATTACTAGGATCGAAGGAATCCTCTAGGTAGATAAGTGTTGCTCTAGGCAAGAGCTTTTTTAGTTGCTCCATCCATGAACCGGGCATTTGCTTGCCACTTATTAATAGAGTTGGGCAATGGACATTCGGTAGATATTCCGTGTAGTTTAGCTTATTTATGTATAATCTTTGCTTGACCACTTCTTTTTTTCGAATGTGCTCCATCGTTTTTCGCATTTCCTCTGCAGCTACTGGCCACTTTTTGTAGGTAAGCTCTGTCATCTTTGCCAACCACGCAGTAGGTAAGTAGTACATGGGGACAGCTAAATACGCTGCAACCAGATGTGCTAACCCAATCGTTTTTACTCTTGTATCACAGAAGCTGTCAACAATCACCAATCCCTTTACTTTTTGAGGGAATAATGTGGCGAACCTTTGACAAAATACACCGCCATAAGAAACTCCAACTAGAATAGCCTCCTCAATTTCTAGCTCATCCATCAGTTCCTTTATATCCTGGCATTGCGTATCCATCACTTCCTTGGGTGACCCCTGTAATTCTCCGGAACGTCCGTTTCCTCTTAATTCAGGGATAATCACGTGGTAAAGAAGCTTGAAAAACTCTTTCTGAGGTTTATACATACCCGCTACTCCCCCTAAGCCAGGTATGAGAAATAGAGGGGTACCCTTTCCTACGGACTCATAATAAATGGTCGTTCCATTCACCTTAGCTTCTGGCATAACTAACACTCCTTCTGCTGCTTTCATTCCTTAATTCATAGTATTCTCTATTAGCTTACTCCACTTAGGCAACACCTTCAAACGTTTCCTACTTGAGTGCTTCTCGTAAGGACTCCACTTCTTTTTAAGCAAGCATGTTTAAGGGAGCTTTCTCCAACTCGAAGCCTTTATCGGGGGGTTCTTGAGAGAACTTGATCTAGACATATTGATCAATGTTATAATTTATAGTATAAAAATGTGAATACATGGGGCGAAAATAATAGGTCATACTTACATTTAAAATACAGGAATCATTGTGGCTGTAGCTTCACCTAGGAAAGGATGTGTACATCGAACGAATGAAAAAAGTAGATTTAAACTGCGATTTAGGAGAAAGCTTCGGAGCGTATACAATCGGACAGGATGAAGAGGTCATGAAGTATATTACCTCTGCCAATATTGCTTGTGGCTACCATGCTGGAGATCCTAGCATTATAGCAAAAACGATTGAGCTTGCCCTAGAGCATGATGTCCAGCTTGGAGCACATCCGAGCTATCCAGACCTAGTCGGCTTTGGGCGCCGAGAAATGCTCTGCTCTCCGCGAGAAGTCTATGATATGGTGCTGTATCAGGTCGGAGCTGTAAAATCAATGTGCCAAGCGTTAGGAGGAGAGCTTCAGCATGTTAAACCTCATGGGGCTTTATACAACGCTGCCTCAAGAGACTTTCACACAGCGTTAGCGATTGCCGAAGCGGTCTATACTCTTGCTCCCCAAGCTATCCTGTTTGGTCTTGCCAATAGTGAAATGATTAAAGCTGGAGGGCAAGTGGGACTTAAAGTAGCTCATGAGGTGTTTGCTGATCGAACATACCAAGATAGCGGGTTGTTAACTCCACGGACAGCCGAACACGCCTTGCTTCACCAGGAAGCGGATTGTGTACGGCAGGTCTTAGAGATGACCCGAGATGGCAGAGTAACTACAGTAAATGGATCATCCATTCCCATCCAAGCAGATACCATTTGCATTCATGGGGATCACCCGACAGCCGTGCCTTTTGCCCAACGATTGAGGACGATATTAGAAGAGAATGAAATTACCGTACAGGCAGTTGGGAAATGGAAGGCATGAATAACTATCAAGGAGAGAGCTAATCATGGAGGAAGTTGTTGGGGAAGTCATTGTAGAAAAAGCTGGCCTATTTGATACCATTCAGGATATGGGCAGGATTGGTTTTCAGGAGTACGGTATGCCACAGGCTGGAGCAGTCGATCAATATGCCTACCAGCTTGGAAATATCCTTGTAGGAAATTCAAGGCATACACCTAGCCTAGAACTAACCTGGTTTGGTCCAACCCTAACATTTACTCAGGACACCTCCATTGCCTTAACAGGTGCTACATTTTCCGCTCGTCTGAATGGTGCCCTCATTCAACCTTGGAGCTTGTTAGCTGTCCGCCGAGGAGACAGGCTGGAAATGGGCTCTGCTACATCAGGCTGCCGTGCTTACTTAGCTGTTCAAGGAGGGTTTATGATTTCACCTAAGATGGGGAGTGCTTCTACCTATGTAACCGGACAGCTAGGAGGATGGCAGGGACGTCCTTTACAGACTGATGATCGGATTCCCTATAGCTTACGGTTAGATGAGAGAAATACTAATGGTACAGATAAAAAACAAACTAAGACTTCTAGCAGACAACGTTTCATATCCCCATCCTATCGCCCTTCATATCCTAAGCACAATGTTTTACGAGTGATCTTAGGGCCACAAGAGCAGCATTTTACCAAGCAGGGACGAGACACTTTCCTCCATGAAGGTTTTACCGTAACACCGCAAATGGATCGTATGGGGCTCAGGCTATCAGGACAAGCCATTGAACATGATGAAAGGTTTGGTGCAGATATCCTTTCAGATTCCATTCCTTTTGGAGGCATACAAGTCCCAGCAAATGGTCAACCGATTATCATGCTGGCAGACCGCCAAACGACAGGAGGGTATCCTAAAATAGCTACCATCATTTCAGCCGATTGGTCTAAGCTAGCGCAGCTAAGACCGAAGGACTCGGTACAGTTTCAAGAAGTTACTGTAGAGGAAGCTCAAGCGTTGTACAGGGAACAGGAAAAGGAGCTTACTAGCTTCGAGTTCTTAGCTAAAAGCATGCCACGGTGAACTATACTGATAGCTTGTTGTTTGAAAAGTATTTTTATGCTACGCTAGTTAAAATTACTTTTGACATTTTTAGAGGAAGGAGTGTCCATATCATGAAGAAAAAAAGCCTAGGCTCATTATCAAGTGGATATGGGTACTCGACTGCTGTTTTTTTCTAGGATTCATTAAAATTGGTGAAGTGTGTCCAAATGAGCCTATGAAAAAACGGCAGAAAAACTAAAATGGCGAGGTAAAATATAAAATGAACAATAAAATTACAAGAACGAATCCTGTGGGGGTATCAGCCCCTGTTGGAAATTATACGCATATTACAAGAATCCCGAAAGGTGCTGACTTATTTGTCACATCAGGTCAAATCGGCACAGACCTAAATGGACAAATTCCTTCTACCTTTAATGAACAAGTGAGTCATACCTTTACGAATATAAAACGAGTTTTGGAATCCGAGCAGCTAACGAGTAAAGACATCATAAAAGTAAATGTCTGGTCAACAGAAAAAATAGATTGGGACTTTTTTTATGCTGAGTGGGATAAGTTGTTTGATACCGCTTATCCTGCCATGACAATTGCCTATATCGTTGAGCTAGGGTTACCTGAAATAAAAATCGAAATAGAAATTTGGGCTGCACAAATGTAAGGCTATTTAAACTTAAGATTTTCAAAACACCTGATCAAGTTATTATAACAACACACTTGATTAAGATATTCAAACACACACTTCATCAATGTCCCAAAGTCATGTAATGACAAGGACAACTTTTTTCAAATGCTTTAGCTTTAAAATACTTTAGCTGTACCGTAATTTCTTTGTGTACCATTTCTAACGGACATTTTCTTCCCTTAGAGACACAAATCTATGCGTTTTGATCTCTAATGGTCATAATCGCCCCTTAGAACGTATATTCCATTGATTTTGGTTGATATTCACTTCTAAGGTGCAAATTTGTCCGTTAGAATTCATAGCGTTCAAAAAAACGCCGCTAAGATGCAGATTTGTCCGTTAGAGGAAGCCATAGCTTATTGGGACGTCTCACCCAATCATACTTTTTAGGACATCCCCCTACTATCATCCGACAAATGAGAGCATTTGCCTAAATCAAGAAGGCTAAAAAGGCTACACCTATTATTTTCGGTAATAGGTGTAGCCTTTTATGTTAATCTAATTGGATTTCAGGCTACATATGCCGGAGAAATATACATAAACTACAGCTTATTTCTTATGCATTTTAAACTCTAAAAACAATTCATTGTAACGTGCCTGCATAGGTCGACCTAAATTTTCATAGACCTCAAGTCCCATTGTTGTCTCTAAATCAGGATAAAAACGCTCATCATTCACTACCTCTTCATCCAAAAAGTCCAAAGCCTTTTCATTAGGGGTCGAGTAGCCTACATAGTCTGCATTCCGAGCTGCAATTTCTGGATCAAGGAAGAAGTTAATAAATTGGTGTGCCCCTTCTACATTCCTAGCCGTTGTTGGAATGACCATGTTGTCGAACCATAGATTAGAGCCTTCCTCAGGAACCACATACTCAAAGTGATCATAATCCCACATTAACTCAGCAGCCATTCCAGACCATACCACTCCTATAGCTGCTTCTTCATTCCCAATCAGCATTTTGATTTCATCCCCCACGATACCTCGAATATTAGGGGTAAGCTCATCCAGCTTCTGCTTCGCTTCAATGAGCCTTGCGTCATCCGTTTCATTAAGAGAATAATACAGGCTATTTAAGCCCATTCCCATGACCTCACGAGCTCCATCAACAAGTAAAATTTCATTACGGAAATCCTCATGCCACAAGTCATTCCAGCTCGTGATTTCTCGATCTCCTAGCTTCTCTAAATTATATACAATACCCACTGTTCCCCAGAAATAAGGGACGGAATACTTATTTTCTGGATCAAAGGAAAGATCGAGAAACTCCTCTTGAATATTACTTAGATTAGGCAATAGATCGTGATCCAAAGGTATGAGCAAATCTTCCTCCATCATTTTACTAATCGTATACTCTGAAGGCACGGCGATATCGAACGTGGCCCCTCCCTGCTCAATTTTCGTTAGCATCGCCTCATTCGAATCAAACGTTTGGTAGACCACTCGAATCCCTGTCTCCTCCTCGAACTCGGCTACTAAATCAGCATCAATATAGTCTCCCCAGTTAAAGACGGTAATCGTATCCCCCCCAGGATAGCCCTGAGAGGACTCAAGCTGAATATTCACGTAAACCATTGCACCAACAACAATTAAAATCGTAATGAGTAAGCGTACTAATTGCTTCATCGACGTACCCCCATTCCACTGCTTCGGCTAGCATTTCGTTGATTAATAAAGTAATAGCCTAGCACAAGTAAGATCGTAAATAGAAAGAGAATGGTCGTCAGGGCAGAAATCGTTGGAGATATTCCTCTCCTTGCCATGGAATAGATCTCTACAGATAACGTGGAAAACCCATTCCCAGTAACGAAAAAGGTAACAGCAAAATCATCTAATGAATACGTTAAAGCCATAAAAAATCCGGCAAATATTCCCGGAGATATAAAAGGTAGAATAACCTTTGAAAGAACCTGCCACCAGCTTGCTCCCAAATCTCTAGCTGCATCCACTAGTGTAGGGCTCATCTCTTGAAGCTTTGGTAGAACTAGAAGAACTACAATCGGAACGCTAAAAGCAATATGTGACAGTAGAACGGAAACGAAGCCTAATTGAATCCCAATCATTGTAAAAAGTATGAGGAACGACGCCCCGATAATAACATCTGGACTTACAATCAACACATTGTTTAGGGAAAGTAGGGTATTTTGTGTTCTACGTCTTTTTACATACATAATCGCCAACGCTCCGATGACTCCAAGAATTGTAGAAATCGCAGCAGACAAAAGAGCAATAATTAACGTATTCAACACGATAATCCAAATCCTTGTATCCTGTAGTACCTCTTCATACCATTCAAACGTAAACTCCTCAAAGCCATACATTGTTCCAGCACTGTTAAAGGAATAGAAAATTAGATAAAAAATCGGAATATATAAAATGACAAATACAAGAGCCAAATAGATTTTAGGAAAGATGTTGTTTTTCTTCATTCTCTATACAGCCCCTTTCTTGCGCTTGCCAGTCAGGACCATAATTAGGGCCATAGCAATAATTAAGAACACCGCTATTGTCGCTCCCATACCCCAATCCTGTGTAACCAGAAAGTGTTGCTCAACGGCTGTCCCTAGTGTGATCACTCGGTTTCCAGCTATCAGGCGTGTAATCATAAAGAGGGAAAGGGCTGGTATAAATACGATTTGACAGCCTGCCTTAACCCCATCTAATGTTAATGGAAAAATGACACGCTTAAACGTAGTCCACGTCGATGCTCCTAAATCCTTTGCTGCATCAATTAGAGAGCTGTTCAATTCCTCCATAGCATTAAAGATAGGTAGAATCATAAAAGGTATAAAAATATACACAGCCACAAAAACAAAGCTAAAGTCTGTAAAAAGGATCTGCTGTGCTCCGATTCCAACCACTTCTAATAAGCTATTGGCTAAGCCGTATGATCCAAAAATCCCTAAGAATGCGTAAACCTTTAAAAGCAGGTTGATCCAGCTTGGTAAAATAATCAGAAGCAGCCAGAGTCTCCTATGCTTTAGCTTTGTAAGAAAATACGCAGTCGGGTACGCGATTAATAATGAAAAAGCCGTAATTAAGAAAGCATACCAAAAGGAGCTCAGTGTCATTTGTAAATAAACAGGCGTAAAAAACTTAGCATAGTTAGAAAAAGTAAATTGTCCTTCTATATCAAAAAAGGAGTAATACACCACCAAAAGAATAGGAGCCACGACAAACAATGCCATCCAAAACACATAAGGGATCAGATACAGATTACGTGTTCTAGTCTGCATGGCTAACCTCATCATAAGCCTCAAGACGTCTATCAAACTCCTCTTCTGTTTCACCTAAGCGCATAACATGAATCGCTTCTGGTTCGAAATACAAGCCGATTTCACTATCCACTGTCGCTTTTTTCGTTGAATGGACTAACCACTCATTACCTTCCTGGTCATAGCAGCAGATTTCATAGTGCACTCCACGAAACAATTGAGAGTCGACACGGACCTGTAGCTTTCCTTTTTCAACACTAGTTATCTCTAAATCCTCTGGACGAATCACAACATCAATCGTTTCATTATCGTTAAGCCCCTGATCGACACACTCAAATTCTTTATCTGCAAAATGAACCACAAAGTCCCGAACCATCGTTCCTTTGATAATGTTAGATTCACCAATAAAGTCAGCTACGAAGCGATTAATGGGCTCATCATAAATGTCGGTAGGTGTTCCGCTCTGCTGGATCTTCCCGTTATCTAGGACAAAAATCTCATCAGACATCGCTAACGCTTCCTCCTGATCATGAGTAACAAAGATAAATGTAATCCCTAGACGACGCTGCAGCTCACGTAGCTCATACTGCATTTCTGTACGTAGCTTTAAATCAAGAGCTGATAAAGGCTCATCAAGTAAAATTACCTCTGGCTCATTCACAATTGCCCGGGCAATCGCTACACGCTGACGCTGACCTCCAGACATTTCCTTGATCTCTCTGTTCTCATATCCAGCTAAATTGACAAAGCGAAGGGCCTCTAAAACCTTCTCACGAATGGCAGCTTTACTTAGCTTTTTGATACGCAACCCAAACGCTACATTTTCAAATACATTCAGATGTGGAAACAACGCATAATCCTGAAAGACGGTGTTCACCTGTCTTTCATTAGCAGGGATATGATTCATAAGCTTATCATTAAAATAAATGTTACCCTCTGTCGGTTCAACAAAGCCTGCAATTAATCTAAGGATGGTTGTTTTCCCACAGCCAGAAGGACCTAGTAAGGTGTAAAACTTCCCTCTTTCAATTTCAAAGCTCACTTGATCTAAAACCGTAGCTTCACGATCATACTTTTTTGTTACCTGTTCAAAACGAATAATTGGTTGATTGTTCAATCTGGTCCTCCCCCTCTATCCTGTTAAATCTTGTTTATGAATGGCGTTTACGAAACAAACTTATTATAAATATGAATCAGTAACTACCATAATAAGCTCAGAACTTCCCTCGTGATCATTAATAACCTGGTGTTCCTCAGACGCTTGATAATAAATGGACTGCCCTTTTTCCGCCACATATGTGCGCTTACCTAGTCGAACAATAATCCTACCCTGAAGGACAAATGCAAATGTTTCTGATAGAGAAGGCTCAAAGCTCTTAAATTCACCCTTCTTCTTCAAGGTAAGATGAATTGGCTCCATTTCCTTTTCATTTGATTCAGGAACTAGCCAGTGAATTTTATAGCCTGCTTCCTCATCTGTATAGTAGGTTTGATCCTCTTCCGTATAGACAACCTTCTGACCCTGCTTAGCCTCATCAAAAAACTCTTTTGGTGTAGAGCCAAGTACTTCAAGGATCGAAAAAAAAGTGTCCATGGAAGGGGAGCCTAAATCTCTTTCTAGCTGCGAAATATATCCCTTACTTAAATCTGTTCTTTCCCCTAGCTCTTCCTGAGTTAACCCCTTTTTCAAACGCAAATTTTTTAGTTTTTTGCCAATTTGCATCGATAGACCTCACATTATGTTTGCTCACAGTAAACTTAGAGTCTAAAAGTTTACTTTAAACAAACTTTTAGTTTAGTAAAAATCGTATATAATTATACATGATTTTGAACAAACTGCAATTGTTTTTTGTTGGACTAATTGGATAGGGAAAAATAAACTTTATTTTCTTAAAAATCTATTATCTTGTGGTATACTCAAGAATGTACAAATAGAATAGGCTCCTCAAGGGTGGTTGAGCTCACCTTCCTACGACTTCATTTGAAGATAAAGGAGGTGATGCTTATGTCAGTATTCGAGGCTTTAACACTTATGATTGCTTGTAGTGTTTTGGTCGTTATGATATTGGCAGAAAAAAACAAATAGACCGCCCTTGTGACAGAGGAACACGGTCTATCTGTTAGACAAAAACTTGAGCCAATCTCCTTTAGAGGAGGAACTCTACTGTACTTAAATCACAGGTGTTAGCGCACCTGTGATTTTTTAGTTTATGCATTGACAACATTAGATAGTCAAAATATTTATCTTTAGTATACAATATGTCACTAATAAATGAAAGTTTATCGCAAGATTAGATATATCACGAAAAAACCTTATTTAGCTAACAAATTGAGCGATTCACGGTTAAACGCAGGAAGGTCATCTGGTGTACGGCTCGTCACTAGGTTATGACAAACCACTACCTCTTCATCTTTAAAGTTTGCGCCTGCATTAATCAAATCATTCTTGATGGACCTAAAGCCAGTCATATTTCTACCTTTCAACAGATGAGTGTCAATAAGCACCTGTGGTCCGTGGCAAATGGCGAAAACAGGCTTGTCCTTTTCTATAAAATGCTTGGCAAAGTCTCCAAAGCCACCCTTACCTCTTAATAAGTCGGGAGAAAAACCACCAGGTAGAAGAAGTGCATCAAAGTCTTCTGGCTTTACTTGATCTAGGGCTTTATCAATCTTAATTGTTTCTCCATTTTTCCCCTTCACTTCTTTACCAGCTTCGCTTTCTATATTGACCACTTCATGTCCCGCTTCCTTATAAGCCTTTACTGGCTCAGTATACTCCGAATCCTCAAACATATCAGTAACAAGAACAGCAATTTTTTTACTCATGGTTTCTGTTTCCTCCTTCATATTTGATTACGATGGAAATGTCCAGCGTTGAGTAGCACGTTCGGAGCATATGCTATGCTCCATTTTATGCGATGCGTTACTATTGTCTATTGCCGATTTTTTAACCCATTAAACGTGATTCTCCAATTTTAATAGCAGTCAAATTTTACGGCTAGCTACTTCTCATTAATTTTAATTCCACAGTGACAATCAAAAGTAGGACACACCATTATCTACTTCATTAAATGGGATTAAGTGTGCCACAACTTTTCGCTATCATTGATCTAAATGAGAGCAGACAACACGAAAAAAGCACTTGCTGGATGATTCGAGTCATCCAACAAGTGCTTATCTTATTTCTTACCTTTTGCTACAGTTAGTCGCATCTCTGCGCGTTTAATAGCTGCCTTTTGTACTTCTATTTCAGCCTTGACCTTAGCCGTATCACTTTCTCGGCTGCTTTCAAGAGCAGCTAGAAGCTTTTCAGCAAGCTCTTTTGACGCTTGAGCACGAGCTACATCAATATCCTCCGGAAGCTCAGCAGCTTCAGCTAAAACGGTTACCTTATCAGGACGTACCTCCAAGAATCCTCCACTTACAGCGATAGACTGTTCTCCATTGGTAGTCTTGACACGCAGGACACCAACTTTTAGTGGAGTAACAATTGGAACGTGACCAGCTTGGACTCCAAGCTCACCATCGACCCCTTTAGCAATAACCATCGTAACGTCACCTGTATACACTTTACGCTCCGGTGTTACAACTTCAACTTGTATGGTATTCATGTGGATTCCTCCCTTTTAGATAGGGCATCCTATTATTGCAATTGCTTCGCTTTTTCAATAGCTTCTTCAATTGTACCAACTAAATGGAATGCATCCTCTGGTAAATCGTCATGCTTACCTTCAAGAATTTCTTTAAAGCTACGCACTGTATCTTTAACAGGTACGTAAACCCCAGCTTGGCCTGTGAACTGCTCAGCAACGTGCATGTTTTGAGATAGGAACTTTTGGATCTTACGTGCACGGGCAACAGTTAGCTTATCCTCATCAGAAAGCTCATCCATACCTAGGATCGCAATAATATCTTGAAGCTCATTATAACGCTGAAGAATTTGCTGAACGCTACGAGCAACATTGTAATGCTCTTCCCCTACTACAGCAGGTGATAGAATACGTGAACTTGACGCTAGAGGGTCAACGGCAGGGAAAATCCCGATTTCCGTTAATTTACGCTCTAGGTTAGTTGTTGCATCTAAGTGAGCAAACGTTGTAGCTGGAGCTGGATCTGTATAGTCATCGGCAGGTACGTAAATCGCTTGAATCGATGTTACGGAACCTTTTTTCGTTGATGTAATACGCTCTTGTAGCTGACCCATTTCTGTTGCTAGAGTTGGCTGATAACCTACGGCAGATGGCATACGTCCTAAAAGGGCAGATACCTCTGAACCGGCTTGAGTAAAGCGGAAAATGTTATCAACAAACAATAGTACGTCCTGTCCTTCACGATCACGGAAGTATTCCGCCATTGTTAGTCCAGAAAGAGCTACACGTAGACGCGCTCCTGGTGGCTCGTTCATTTGACCGAACACCATCGCTGTTTTCTTAATAACTCCGGAATCACTCATCTCATGGAATAAGTCATTTCCTTCACGAGTACGCTCACCTACACCAGCGAATACAGAGATTCCCCCGTGCTCTTGAGCGATATTGTTAATTAACTCTTGAATCAATACGGTTTTACCTACACCGGCACCACCGAATAGTCCGATTTTTCCTCCTTTTGCGTAAGGAGCTAGTAAATCGATAACCTTGATTCCTGTTTCTAGAATTTCATCCGCCGTTGAAAGCTCTTCAAAGGCTGGAGCTTCACGGTGAATAGGGTTCTTTTCAGCGTCCTTAATTTCACCTTTGTTATCAATTGGTTCACCTAATACGTTAAATACACGTCCAAGTGTTACGTTACCAACTGGAACTGAAATTGGAGCCCCTGTATCTTCTGCTTCAGCACCACGGACTAACCCGTCAGTAGAAGCAATTGCAACTGTACGTACCATGTTGTCTCCAAGGTGAATAGCTGCTTCAACCGTTAAAGGCTCATGACCTTCACGAATGATTTTAATCGCGTTATAGATCTCTGGTAAGTGACCACGGTCGAATTCGATATCAACAACTGGCCCCATGATCTGTGAGACACGACCTTTGCTCATGTGATTCCCTCCTTCTTACTCTGAATGACAATGATTATCTTGTAATCTATTGTACCTGCGTTGTTTATAGCTTGCTTTTATAACATTCACTGTTCGATGGGGTTTGCCTACTATAATGCGTTAGCTCCCGCTACGATTTCCGCAATCTCCTGTGTAATCGCAGCTTGACGAGCTCTGTTCATCTCAAGCGTTAGCTTATCAATGATATCTGTAGCATTATCTGTGGCGCTACCCATAGCTGTCATCTTCGCTCCAAACTCACTGGCTTTTGCTTCTAACAAAGCACTAAACATCAGTGTTTCAGCATACTTAGGCAATAGTACCTCTAAAACCTCTTCACTGCTTGGCTCGTACTCATACGTTGTTACTGGACCAGAGAGTACCTCTTCGGATACTAAAGGTAACAGTTTCTTCTCAACAGGTGTTTGCTGAATTGGGCTATCAAATTGGTTATAGAACAAGATCAATTCATCAAATGTTTGGTCTGCAAAAAATTGTACGGCAGCTGATGAAATGTCTTTGATTTCTGTCAAAGTCGGGCTGTCCGAAATGCCTGTAACTTCTTTGACCACTGGATAGTCACGCTTTTTGAAATAATCTCTGCCTTTTCTTCCGATAACAAAGATCATATATTCATCCGCAGATTTATGGCGTTGCTTGATAGTGTTTGCTACTAATCTCAATATGTTAGCGTTGTAACCACCTGCTAAGCCACGATCTGACGTGATAACCAGGTAACCCGTCTTCTTAACCGGTCTATTCTCTAACATGGGATGTGAAAAGTCCTTCGTTCCAGCCGCAATACTAGAGATAACCTCTTTGATTTTTTCCGAATACGGTCTAGATCTTTCAGCCGTTTCCTGAGCACGACGCAGCTTTGCGGCGGCAACCATTTTCATCGCCTTCGTGATCTGACGCGTATTCTTAACACTCTTAATCCGACGTTTGATCTCTTTTGTTCCTAATGCCACTTTTTCACCACCCTTTCTCTACCCTACTTAGCCGTTTTTAGGCAGAAGGAGTAAATCCTTTTTTGAACTCAAGAATAGCTGCTTCTAGGTCAGCAGGGTCTGGTAGTGTGTTTGTTTGACGAATATGATCTAAAAGATCGTTTTTGTTCGCATCGAAGAAAGTAAGAAGCTCTGCTTCAAAACGACGCACGTCTTCAATTGGAATATCATCTAAGAACCCTTTTGTTACGGAGAAGATACTCACAACCTGATGTTCAACCTCTAGAGGCTTGTTTTCATCCTGCTTTAAAATTTCAACCGTTCTTTGTCCACGGTTTAATTTTGCAGCTGTTGCTTTATCTAAATCAGAGCCGAACTGAGAGAACGCTTGTAGCTCACGATAAGACGCCAAGTCTAGACGCAATGTACCGGCTACGCTACGCATCGCTTTAATTTGTGCTGATCCCCCTACACGAGATACGGAAATACCTGCGTTAACGGCAGGACGTTGTCCAGAGTAGAATAGGTCAGCCTCAAGGAAGATTTGTCCGTCTGTGATGGAAATTACGTTTGTTGGAATATAGGCGGATACGTCTCCAGCTTGTGTTTCAATGAATGGTAGGGCTGTTAATGAACCGCCACCCTTTTCATCGCTTAATTTCGCTGCACGCTCTAATAAACGTGAGTGTAGATAGAATACATCCCCTGGATACGCCTCACGTCCTGGAGGACGCTTTAAAAGTAGGGAAAGCTCACGGTAAGCAGCCGCTTGTTTAGATAGATCATCATAAACGATCAAAGCATGCTTGCCATTATACATGAAGTATTCACCCATCGCACATCCTGCGTATGGAGCAAGGAATAGTAATGGAGCTGGATCAGATGCACCAGCAGCTACTACAATTGTGTACTCTAACGCATCATGCTGACGAAGCTTTTCTACTACGTTTGCTACTGTAGATTGCTTTTGTCCGATAGCTACATAGATACACATTACATCCTTACCTTTTTGGTTGATGATTGTATCTAAAGCAACCGTTGTTTTACCTGTTTGACGGTCTCCAATGATCAACTCACGCTGACCACGACCGATCGGAATCATCGCGTCAATCGCTTTGATACCTGTTTGTAACGGCTCATGTACAGATTTACGATCCATAACACCAGGAGCCTGAGACTCTACTGGACGGAATGCTGTTGTCTCAATTGGACCGCGACCATCAAGTGGCTGTCCTAAAGGATTTACTACTCGTCCTAGTAAAGCTTCCCCTACAGGTACTTCCATAATACGACCTGTACGCTTTACCTGATCTCCTTCACGAATTTCTGTATATGGACCTAAGATAACAACCCCAACGTTGTCCTCTTCTAGGTTTTGTGCCATACCCATAACGCCGTTGTGGAACTCTAAAAGCTCCCCAGCCATAGCGTTCTCTAAGCCGTGAACACGAGCAATTCCATCCCCGACTTGGATGACAGTACCAACTTCAACAACTTCGATATCCGCCTCAAATTGCTCAATTTGCTTTTTAATCAGCGAACTAATTTCTTCTGGTCTGATACTCATTCGTTTTCACCCCTATCTACTAACTTTTTGACGTCACTACACGACGTTTGAAACGATGAAGCTTTCCTGATACACTTCCGTCATATAGGCTGTCACCGATCTTCACAATAACCCCGCCTAAAATAGATGAATCCACATGATTTGTAATGCGGATTTTTTTGTTGAGCTTCTTGCTGAAGTGGTCCACTAAGCCTTGTTTCTCATCGTCTGTTAGTGGTTTGGTAGAGGTTACATAGGCATCTGCTAGCCCACGCTCTCTATTGGCAAAGTATACATAATATTCAAAAACGGATTCGATTTCATCCTCCCGATTTCTTTCAATCAATAATGTGATGAACTGTAGCATCGTGGCGGAAATCTGATCCTTAAAAATTGTTGTCAGCTGCTCGATTTTGGTCTCTCTAGCAATTTGAGGAGAATGTAGGAACTTCAAGAAGAGTGGGTTTTCAGCGAAAACCTGCTCTATTTTTTGTAGTTCTTCCTCAATAGTGTCTAGTTGATTCTTGTCACGAGCTAATTCATACAGTGCTTTTGCATAACGTCTACCTACGGCGCTCATTGTTTATTCCCTACCTCTTTAAGATAGTTTTCAATTAGCTTCTCTTGTTGTTGAGCATCTAGTTCCTTCTCAATAACCTTCGTTGCTAACATCACGGAAAGGGAGCCAACCTGAGCACGAAGAGCTTCAACTGCTTGCTCCTTCTCACGCTCAATTTCAGCACGAGCGACCTTCTTGGATTGCTCAATCTCTTGCTTTGCTGTTTGTATAATTTGCTCAGCCTGCTTCTCACTAGTCGCACGAGCGTTATCTAGGATTTGCTTGGCATCAGCACGAGCTGCTTCTAAAGCCGCTTCCTGCTCAGATAGTAGGCGCTGTGCTTCAAGACGATTCTCTTCAGCTGTAGCGATATCGGCAGAGATTTTTTCTTGGCGTTCCTCCATCACTTTCATTAATGGCCCAAACGCAAACTTGCGAAGGAGTAGAAATAATAGGATGAAAATGAAAAGCGAGTAAAGCATCGTTCCCCATTCAACACTAGCTAAAAATCCTGCTGACTCTGTGCCCTCAGGCGCGGAGATATATTTTAACACACCGTTCACTCCTTTCTTCCAAACTAAATACCATGCAACTAAAAAGCTGACGTGGTAAGCCTTTCTCTAGGAGAATATCATACACACGAGCTTGAATTAATCATAAGAGAATGGCGAAGACCCCCAAAAGGGACCTCGCCATAAATTTTTGTTTCCTTAAAGAATCAAGAACCAGTTAAGATGAAGGCAATAACGATTGCCATGATTGGAATCGCCTCTGTAAGACCGATACCAATAAACATCGTCGTAGATAATACCCCTCTTGCTTCTGGTTGACGGGCAATAGACTCAACTGTTTTACTTACTAACATACCTACTCCAATTGCTGCTCCAATTGCCGCTAATCCTGCCGCAATACCTGCTGCTAATAATCCCATTTAGAAAATCCTCCCTTCAAATTATAAGAAAAATAATATTCATTAAATGTATTAATTCAAATCCCAAACCAATGTTTGAGATAAAGAATTTGTGATTAGGTCATGAATAACTTCATGAAAGTGTTGGAAACGATGATTAATGTTTTAACATTTTATCATCTAGTGATCATGTTCTACTTTTTGGGAAATGTAAACCAGGGTTAAAATCGTAAATACATACGCCTGTATGCCCCCTACGAAAATACCGAAGGCCTGCCATGCCATTAGTGGAATTGCTGCGGCATAAAATCCTACACTAGCAATACCTGCTGCACCTGCAGTGGTTAGCATGACTAGCAATACCTCTTTAGCGTAAATGTTTCCATATAAACGAAGACCAAGCGTAATTGTTTTAGTAAATTCCTCAATTACGTGAAATGGAAACTGTACCACGTTTGGTTTGAAATAGTGGGCAAAGTAATTCTTAAAGCCTGTAGAGGATATCCCCACAACGTGAGTTAATACTATCATAGTAATAGCTAGTGTGAGCGTCACATGCGCGTCAGCGGTTGGTGATTTCCACCATAATGTGTGGTAACCAAATGTCGGAGAGTCCGTGCTTATGGAGAATGGAATTCCTATAAAGTTACCTACAAAAATAAACATAATAATGGTTAAAGCTAAGGCAACAAATTGATTTCCTTTCTTCATACTCATTGTATTTGCTACAATTCCACGAACGAAATCAATGATCCACTCCATGACATTTTGCATTCCTGATGGCTTTCCGGATTGTGCCTTCCGTCCACCGGCATACGCAATAGCAAAAACTATAATGGCCGTAATCGTAACCATCATGGCACTGGATAAATTCAGATAGATACCTGAACCATTAAATATTTCGACAACCGGATGATTATGGTCCAATTTAATTTCACCCCTTTCCCCAATTATGAACCTTTCTTCTGTTCACTTAATTCATTTATAATAGCATCGCCTAAGACGAATACCTGCGTCGTGAATAAACCTATGGCATAACCTATTACATTAATATACTCGGGAAATCTAATCGCAATAAAGGCACCTAACAGAGCTAAGCCAATTCTTATTCCTGTACCTATGCCTGCCCGACCACGCCCTGAGGCAATAGCTTCTCCAAACTTGTAAACCTTGAAGGCTGTATAGACGGAGCTAATCATACCCATCCACAAGCCAAGAGCTACTCCAGCAAAGAAAGGAGAAAATGAGGAGAAAAACCATGCCAAAATGCTGGCAATAAAAGTGGAAATAAGGATTGTCATCATACGTTTAATTTTGTGTAGTATCGGATTCACTAGCTCTTAGTCTCCTAAGTACTTTTTGACTACTGGAATGATACTTATTATCCCACAAGCCATTCCTAAAAACACACCAACAATCATCCACAATGGGCTTGTCTCTAACCATGCATCCACTCTCCGTCCTAACCAGAACCCAATGACGGTTAGAACCGCGATATCCACACCAATCAACGTTACAAGTGAAAGGGCTTTCCACGGACGATCTGGACCTGCTGCCACAAGATGACCTCCTATAGAATTTGGCTATGTTTCTAGTAAATAACTCACAGTATAAAATGAACATCTTCATACTTTCCAGAATAATTTAGCACATACCTGTAATATCGTACAATAGCGCTATACGTTTGTCAACGCAGTTTGAGCCATTTTCCAACAGTTGATGACAAAGAATTGCCCATAGTTGAAGGAAGCTTCGCTCATTTTCCGATTTTGACCATTTTGTGACTATTATCACTTTATTTTGTTAATTATTAACCATGTTAAGGAAAAAAGTAGAGTAAAGAACTGAAATTTTCTTTGGCGACCGTGAGGTCGCCTTTACTCATTCCAGCTCCTCCTCATCAAACCGTACGTGAGGTTTTCCCTCATACGGCTTTCCGATGTTCTTCTTTCTTTGGCTTGCGTGATTTCCTACACTGCTAATTTCTTCAGCTTACCGTTTGTTAATTTCATGACTTCCCCAACCCTAGTATGTTTCTTTCGCTTATTCTTCTTTTTGTTCCAAAAGAGGGTAAGACGTTCAATCACATACCAGTCGATTCGATTCAGCCATTGTTTAGCAATCGGAGAGAGAAGATA